>CBDUCE010000017.1:0-24171 GCA_965365575.1 uncultured Gammaproteobacteria bacterium | reverse complement strand
CGCAGAACACCAGCGTCGAGCAGATGAAGATGTTCCTGACGCGCATCGGCTTCGGGTCCCGTGCGGTGGTGACGGGCGACGTTACGCAAATCGATCTGCCCACCGGACAACTGTCGGGTCTCAAAAACGCCGCGCGCATACTCGAGAACGTCGAAGGCGTAAGCTTCACGTTCTTTTCCAGGAAGGACGTCGTAAGGCACCCGCTGGTGCAGCGTATCGTCGCCGCCTACGAGGCGGACGACAATGACGCCGGCTAGGTCGTCGCACGTCCTGCGATGAATGTCGACGTGCAGGTTGCCAGCGATGCGGCCGGCATTCCCGCTGGCGACGATATTCGTGCCTGGGTCGAACGTGCCCTTCACGCGACGGATCCGGCCCGGGACGCCGATGTATCGGTACGCATTGTCGACGAACAGGAAATGCGCGCCCTCAACAGGGACTACCGGGACCAGGACAAACCCACCAACGTACTCGCGTTCCCGGCGGGCGAAGCCGGCTTCGTGCCGCCGGGAGAGGCACCGCTGCTCGGCGACATCGTCGTCTGCGCCGCCGTCGTAGCCCGGGAGGCGGACGAACAGGGCAAGCCGCTCGAGCACCACTGGAGCCACATGCTGGTGCACGGCACTTTGCACCTGCTGGGCCACGACCACGCAACTGATCCGCAGGCAGAGGCGATGGAGGCACTTGAATGCCGCATCCTCGGCAGCCTCGGCATCGCCGATCCTTACGCAGGAAACTGATACAATGATCCGCCCGAAAATCAGGTCCAGCCACCCGGCGACTACTGCAAAGGCCAGATGAACGACAAACCGCCAAGTACCAGCGGCACAGGGAGTACCTCACTGATCGCGCGTATCAAGCGTGCCATCAAGGGTGAGCCCTGGAGCCGCGAAGAAATCCAGGACATCATCCAGAAATCCGAGACCGATATCGATGCCGAGGAGAAGAGCATGCTCGCCGGCGTGCTCGAGGTATCGGAGACCCAGGTGCGTGACGTCATGATCCCGCGATCCCAGATGGTCGTCATTGATATCGACGACGACATCGACGAGATGATCAGGGTGATCGTCGAGTCCGGGCACTCGAGGTTCCCGGTGATGGGCGAGGATCGTGACGAGGTCCTCGGCGTGTTGCTGGCCAAGGACCTGTTGCGCTATTTCGGGCGCGGGGCCGGGCAGGACGTGCCCATCCGCAAGCTGCTGCGGCCCGCGGCTGTCATACCCGAGTCGAAACGGCTCAACGCGCTGTTGAACGAATTCCGGGCCAGTCATAACCACATGGCGATCGTCGTTGACGAGTACGGTGGTGTTTCGGGCTTGCTGACGATCGAGGACGTGCTCGAGGAAATCGTCGGTGAAATCGACGATGAGCACGACCCGGAAGAGGACGCGTACATCCGGCCGGAAGGCGATCACGATGGCAAACCCTGTTTCACCGTTCGCGCCCTGACGCGCATCGAGGACTTCAATGCGTTCTTCGAGTGTGAGCTGAGCGACGAGGAATACGACACCGTCGGGGGGCTCGTGATGCACGAACTCGGCCGCCTGCCGCGGCGCGGGGAGAGCATCGACTTCGGCGGCTTCGAGTTCTCCGTAACGAAGGCGGACAAGCGTCGCATCGGCGCGCTCCGCGTGCAACGGCTCGAAGCCTGATTCTGGTGTCCTGTCCGATTAGTTCGCATGCTTTCAGAACCGATGACATGCGCCAGGACAAGGCGCATTCCGCCGCCAATGTCGAGACCTTGGCAAGGGATGCAACGCAGGCCTGGCGCATGTCATCGGTTCCCGAAGGGCGCGCCGTACAAAGCGTGTGGCCACGTTGCGTCCCTTGGCAAGGACCCGGCCATTGCCGGCGGAACGCGCCTCGCCACACGCCTTGTACAGCGCGCTGAAAGTATGCGAACTAATCGGACAGGACACTAGTGGAACTACGCGGGTCTGTCTTTCAGTGGCCGGCGGACCGGCCGTGGGCCAGTCGGGCGATCCTGTTTCTGCTGGGCGGCCTGATGACGACGGCCTTCGCGCCGTTCGGGCTATCGATGCTCGTGCCCGTTGTGCTGCTGCCGCTGCTCTATGTCTACGTGAGCGCCTCGCCGCGCGACGCGGGCTGGCTGAGTTTCTTTTTCGGCTTCGGGTTGTTCCTGTCCGGCACCTACTGGATCTATATCTCCGTCGTCATCTTCGGCGAAGCGCCGCCGTGGATTGCGCTGATCCTGATGCTGGGGCTGGTCCTCATCATGTCCGCCTACTTTTTTGCGGCCGGGTGGTTGATCAGCCGTTTTGCGCAGGGGGAACCGTGGCTGTTGTTGCTCGTAGCGCCCGCAACCTGGGTTTTCCTCGAATGGCTGCGCGGCTGGGTGCTTACCGGGTTTCCCTGGCTCGCGATCGGCTATAGCCAGGCGGACTCGCTGCTTGCGGGATGGGCGCCGGTCATCGGCGTGTACGGCGTGTCGTTCATGGCGATGCTGGGCACGACCGCGATCCTCGTGGCAATCATGAGCGAGGGGCGGCAACGCGCTATCGCGCTCGCGATAGTCGTGCTTCCGCATTTCAGCGGCGGCGTTCTCAAGGCAATCGACTGGACGGAACCGAAAGGCTCCCCCGTAAAGAGCACTATCGTGCAGGCGGGGATCTCGCAGGCGGACAAGTGGCTGCCCGAACGCCTGCGGCCGACACTCGAATTCTACCGCGATGCGGCTGCCCGGGCGGCCGACAGCGAGCTCGTCGTGTGGCCGGAGGTCGCCATACCGTCGCTCGACGACAGGGTCGAGCCCTACATCCAGGCGCTGCAGGCGGACACCCGCAACACCGGACGGAGCATCGTATTCGGCATCCTCGAGCGTAAGGAAAGTCGCGGTGAAGCAAAGATCTACAACAGCGTAATGCTGGTGTCGGGCGATCGCCGCCAGGCCTACCGAAAACGACACCTGGTGCCCTTCGGCGAGTATTTCCCGGTACCGGCCAGCGTGCGCGAATGGATGCGCATGATGAGCCTGCCGCACAACGACCTCGCGGCGGGCGACGATGTGCAGCCCCTGCTGGAAGCCGCGAACGGTGAAAAGCTGGCGGTCGCAATCTGCTATGAAGATGCGTACGGCGCGGAGCAGCTTTACGCGCTGCCGGACGCGTCCATCCTGATCAATGTCAGCAATGATGCGTGGTTCGGCGATTCGATAGCGCCTCACCAGCACCTCGAGATCGCACGGATGCGGTCCCTGGAAGTCGGCCGCGCGGCGATCCGCGCGACCAATACGGGTGTCAGCGCCTTCATCTCGCACACCGGGAAGATTCTCGACTCCGGCGCTCAGTTCGAACCCGTCACCATGACGATGGACGTGCAGCCCCGGCAGGGCAGCACGCCCTACGCCCGCACGGGCAACCTGCCGATCGTCGGGCTTTGCTTCCTGCTCATCGCCGGATTCTGGCTGCGCAGCCGCGCCAGCCTGTAAGCGCTCCCCCCAGCGTGTATTCGGCGCGCTGGCTGCTGCGAATGCCGGCGCGTTGCTGTACGCTTTCGTGTCTCGATCACAGCACGGAAATGCCCGGCAATGAGTACGCCTTACAAGCCCGAAATCGTTGAGAAAGCTGCCCAGGGCCACTGGCAGGAGTCGCGCTGCTTCGAAGTGCTCGAGGACGCCGACAAGGAGAAGTTTTACTGCCTGACCATGTTCCCGTACCCGAGCGGCAAGCTGCACATGGGACACGTACGGGTCTTTACCATCAGCGACGTGATCGCCCGCTATCACCGCATGCAGGGCAAGCACGTGCTGCAGCCGATGGGCTGGGATGCATTCGGCATGCCTGCCGAAAATGCGGCGATAAAGCGCGGGGTACCGCCGGCGGAGTGGACCTATAACAACATCGACGACATGCGCGATCAGCTGCGACGCCTCGGATATGCCTATGACTGGACGCGCGAGGTAACGACCTGTCGCCCGGAATACTATCGCTGGGAGCAGTGGCTGTTCACGAAGATGTTCGAGAAGGGCCTCGTCTACCGCAAGAATTCGGTCGTCAACTGGGACCCCGTGGATCAGACCGTTCTCGCGAATGAGCAGGTGATCGACGGGCGCGGCTGGCGTTCCGATGCGCTGGTCGAGCGGCGCGAAATTCCGCAGTGGTTCATGAAGATTACCGCTTACGCCGACGAGCTGCTGGAAGGGCTCGATGCTTTGCCGGGCTGGCCCGACTCGGTCAAGACCATGCAGCGAAACTGGATCGGCCGGTCCGAGG
Source organism: uncultured Gammaproteobacteria bacterium (assembly GCA_965365575.1). Lineage (GTDB taxonomy): Bacteria > Pseudomonadota > Gammaproteobacteria > Steroidobacterales > Woeseiaceae > UBA1847. Next base: position 19,939 of record CBDUCE010000017.1, on the reverse strand, counting down.
GCGTCGAGCTGTCGTTCGCCGTGGAGGGCGAGGACGAGCCGCTGGTGGTGTTCACGACACGCCCGGATACGCTGCTCGGAGTCACTTACATGGCGGTTGCCGCCGAGCACCCGCTGGCGTTGAAGGCGGCAGAGCACGACCCGGCCGTTGCCGCCTTCATCGAAGAATGCAGAAAATCGCACGCTGCCGAAGCGTCACTGGAAACCATGGAGAAGAAGGGCATGGCGCTGGGCATCGACGCCGTGCACCCGATTTCCGGGGAAACCGTGCCGCTGTGGGTCGCGAACTTCGTGCTCATGAGTTACGGCACGGGCGCGGTCATGGCGGTACCCGGGCACGACGATCGTGACTGGGAGTTCGCGAAGAAGCACGGCTTGCCGATCAGGCAGGTGATCGCGCCCGCGGATGATACGTCGATCGACATCGGGGAAGGTGCGTTCACGGACTACGGCGTACTGGTCAATTCGGGTGAGTACGACGGCATGAGTTCGGCTGCCGCGTTCGACGCTATCGCGGATTTTTTCGAGGAGACCGGGCGCGGCCGGCGTGCCGTCAATTACCGGCTGCGCGACTGGGGGGTTTCCCGGCAGCGTTACTGGGGCACGCCGATCCCGATCATCTATTGCGACGATTGCGATGCCGTGCCGGTGCCCGAGGACGACCTGCCGGTCGTGCTCCCCGAAAATGTCGAGTTCACGGGCCACGGATCGCCGCTCAAGGATCTTCCCGAATTCTACGAGACGACCTGCCCGCGCTGCGGCAAGGCGGCGCGCCGTGAGACGGATACGTTCGACACGTTCGTGGAGTCGTCCTGGTATTTCGCGCGCTACGCCTGCCCGGACAACGACGAGGCGATGCTCGACGACCGCGAGGCTTACTGGATGCCGGTGGACCAGTACACGGGCGGCATCGAGCACGCCATCCTGCACCTCTTGTATTCACGCTTTTTCCAGCGCGTCATGCGCGACGAAGGGCTGACCGAAACGTCGGAGCCGTTCACCAACCTACTGACACAGGGCATGGTGCTGAAAGACGGCGCCAAGATGTCCAAGAACAAGGGCAACACCGTCGATCCGCAGGAACTGATCGAGCGCTTCGGCGCGGACACGGTCCGGCTCTTCATGATGTTCGCGGCGCCGCCGGAGCAGGCGCTCGAGTGGTCTGACGAGGGCGTGCAGGGAAGCTCGAGATTTCTCAAGCGTTTCTGGAGCGCCGTGGAGAAACACGCAGCCGACGGGGCAGCCCCACAGCTCGACGTATCGGCGCTCGATGCCGGGCAAAAAGACCTGCGTCGCAAGACACACGAGACCATCAGCAAGATCTCCGACGACATCGGTCGGCGCAACATGTTCAATACGGCCGTCGCCGCGGCGATGGAGCTCCTCAACGCGGTGAATCGCTTCGAGGACGGCTCCGGGCAGGGGCGTGCGGTCGAGCGCGAGGCACTCGAAGCGGTTGTGCTGGTGCTTTCGCCGATGGTCCCTCACATTTGCCATGCGCTGTGGCAGATGCTCGGGCACGAGACGGCGCTGATCGACCAGCGCTGGCCGGAGGTCGATGAGTCCGCCCTGGCGCGCGACCTCGTGGAGATCGTGGTGCAGGTCAACGGCAAGCTGCGCGGCAAGATTTCGGTTACGGCTGACGCAGACAAGCAGACGATCATCGATCAGGCGCTCGCGGATCCGAACGCACAGCGGTTCATCGGTGACAGCGAGGTCAGGAAGACGATCGTCGTGCCCGGCCGCCTGGTGAACATCGTTGTCTAGGATTCTCGCGCTGTTGCTGCTGCCGCTCATTGCGGGATGCGGGTTCAGCCTGCAGGGGGCGACGTCGACACCCGCGGACATGCAGCGCACCTACATTGAGACAGCTGATCGGTTCAGCCAGTTCTATCGCGAGCTTCGCCGCGAGTTGCAGGCGGCCGGCGTGGAAGTATTGGAGTCGCCGGCGGAAGCGACGGCGACGCTGACCATATTCTACGATTTTACCGACCAGCGCGTGCTGTCCGTGTCGGCGCGAAACGTGCCGACGGAATTCGAGGTGTTCTACACGGTGCGCTACGCCATCACCAGCGGTGAACAGAGCCTGCTTGAGCCGCAGGAACTGACGCTGACGCGCGACTATACGTACGACGCCACTCTCGTCCTCGGCAAGGCGAAGGAAGAACAGCTGATGCGCGATGCGATTGTCGACGATCTCGTGCGTGTCGTTCTGAAGCAGATTTCCGCGATCTGATTGATTCCGTGGCTGCCGATAAGCCGGTACTGCGAGTTGCCGACGTCCGGTTCAGCAAGCTTGGTCAACTGCTGGGCCGATTCGGCCTCTCGCTCCGCTTGCTCGAAGACGGCGCTCCCATCACCGGGAGTTTCTGGGGTGAACCGGAGGCAGGCATCCTGCGGCGCTCTGTGTACGCCCGTCTCGACACGCCGATTCACTCGCTGCTGCACGAGACCTGTCACCTGATTTGCATGGATGAGCAACGCCGTGCAGGGCTGGAGCGCGACGCGGGCGGTGACGATCTCGAGGAGGCGGCCGTGTGCTACCTGCAGATCGTGCTGGCCGACTATTTGCCGGGCGTGGGACGCGACCGGCTCATGCAGGACATGGACGCATGGGGCTACAGTTTCCGGCTCGGCAGCAGCCGCGCCTGGTTCGAGTCCGATGCCGACGATGCGTACGCCTGGCTGCTCGATCACGGCTTGTTGGAGGCTGGCGGCACACCGGCATTTGTGCTGCGCGAATAGTCGTAACAACTAGTATTATCAATGGTTTAACGGGGCCTGGGCGTGCGGTGTATAGTCGGTCATGGCCTGGTTTCGCTACGTCCTCTATTTCTTTGGCATCGCGTCGCTGACCGCAATACTGGTGCAACTGGAGATCGCCAACCCGGGCACGCTGCGCCTGCAGGAATTCGTCGCCGAGAACGACGTCTACGGCACCAGCGAATTTTCCGTGGTGGAAATCATTCAGGTCATTCTACTCCTGACCTGCGGCCTCCTGATGGGCTGGGTCGCGCGGATCAGCCACACTCAGCGGCCGCTTGCCATCCTCTTTGGCGGCCTCGCGCTGGTCTTCATGATTCGCGAGCTGCACTACTTTTTCGATCAATACGTCATCGACAACCTGTGGCAAATGCTCGCCGGAATCTGCGGTGCATTGCTGATTGCCTACAGTTTCAGGCACCTCAAGCGCCTCAACATCGCGCTGGCGAGAATCTGGCCGTCTCCCGGCCTGACCCTCATCTTCGCAGGTGCGGTGATCCTGTTCGCCTACTCGATGCTGGTCGGCCACGAACCCCTTTGGCAGGCTATGCTCGGCGATGCCTACGCACGTATCATCAAGCTCGCTGTCGAGGAATTCATCGAGCTGATCGGCTACCTGCTGTGGCTGATCGGAACGATCGAATATGTATACCAGTCGAAGGCGCTCACGGAGCGGGAACCGAAGCCAGCGGCCGTCAAACGCCGTGAGTCTCGCCGTCGCCACTAGGGCTTCGTTTACTGTGTTAACAGGCCCTGAGGATCGTAGCTGTCGGGGAGAGCATGGCAACACCAACAATCATCAACCGTATCCTGAGCGGCAGCCTCGTGCTGCAGATAGCTATCGGCATCGTGGCGGGCGTCGTCCTGTCGCTGGCATCGCCCGAGGCGGGCAGGGCCTCGATGTTGCTCGGCAACCTCTTCGTGCAGGCGCTGAAGGCTGTCGCGCCCGTGCTGGTTCTTGTGCTTGTCGCGTCGGCAATCGCGAACCGACGTGTCAGTCACACAGCACAGCTTCGACCGATCGTGATCATGTATCTCGCCGGAACGATCGCCGCCGCGTGGCTTGCGATTACCATGAGTACCTTGTTCCCGACAACGCTCGCGCTGCAGTTCCCCGAGGTTACCGCGACGGCGCCGCAGGGAATCTCGCAGGTATTGGGCGGACTGCTCTTGAAGCTCGTCGACAACCCGGTCAACGCAATTCTGAACGCGAACTACATCGGCATCCTCGTTTGGGGCGTACTACTCGGAGTGTTTCTTCACCATGGAGCCGATACGACCCGGCAGGTGCTGGCGGATCTTGCCGACGCGGTAACTCACATCGTCCGCATTGTCATCCGCCTGGCACCGATAGGGATATTCGGGCTCGTCGCCGGCAACCTCGCGGAGTCGGGCCTGTCCGCTCTCGGCGGATATGCGCGCATCCTGACGGTATTGCTGAGCTGCATGCTGATCATGGCGTTGCTGATAAACCCGCTCATCGTCTGGGTGAAAACGCGCCGCAATCCTTATCCCATTGTGTTCACGGCGCTGCGTGAGAGCGGCGTCACGGCATTCTTCACGCGCAGCTCTGCTGCCAATATCCCCGTCAACCTCGCATTGTGCGAGCGCCTCGACCTTGAAAAAGACACGTATGCGCTGTCGATTCCGCTGGGCGCGACGATCAATATGGGCGGTGCCGCCATAACAATCACCGTCCTGACGCTCGCCGCGACGCATACGCTTGGCATCAACGTGGATTTGCCGACGGCTTTGCTGCTCAGCGTCGTCGCGGCACTGTCGGCCTGCGGCGCCTCGGGCGTCGCGGGCGGTTCACTTCTGCTGATCCCGCTGAGCTGCGGCCTGTTCGGCATTTCCAACGACGTGGCGATGCAGGTGGTGGCCGTAGGCTTCGTGATCAGCGTGCTGCAGGATTCTGCCGAAACGGCGCTGAACAGCTCGACAGACGTGGTGTTCACGGCTGCGGTGGCTGCAAAACCGGACTGACACGCGTTGCCGGGAACATACGTATTTCGGCGCCGCCGCCCGGGAGCTAGGGTAGGAAGTCTCGCAGAGCCGCAAAGTGGAGCTATCCGATGTATCGATGCCGCATGCTGTTCGTAGTCCTGTTACTCCTGGCGACAACCCCGCTCGTGGCCGCGGAGGATGCGCTGGAAGCCTGCTTCGGATGTCACGGCGCGGACGGCATGGGCAAGGCGGATCCGATGATCCCGGTTATCGCGGGCATGCCGGCGGCCCATATCGAAGAGGCGATATATGCCTACGTCGACGGCGCGCGACAGTGTACGAGGGAACCGCGCATGTGCGAAACCGTCGCCGCATTGACCGAAGCCGAGGTGTCGGCTGCGTCCGAGTATTTCGCCGGCCAGGTGCGGAATTACAATCTCGAGGAATACGACGAGGAACTGGCGGCGAAAGGGGCCATTTTGCACGAGAGACACTGCGGCGCCTGTCACGTTCCGCCGCACGATGAAGACGTCGACTACGCGATCGGTATCCCGCTGCACGGGCAGCGGCCCGACTACATCCGGTACGCGATCCGCGCCTACTTCGGCGGTAAGCGCGAGCCGCTCCTCGAGACGATGGAACACGAGATACGGCAGCTGGATCCTGACGACTTCGACGCACTCGTCAACTACTACTCGAGTTACCGGGCCGGGGACTGATCCGTAGCCGCGTGCGGCGGGCGTTACAGGATCGTCGGATTCGGCGCGTCCCCGTAGACCTCTTCGGGATCGAAGATCTTGTCCGTGTCGGTCCACACCAGGTCGACGCGGCCATCGACCTCGGTGGCGCCGAATTCCCCACCCGTCGGCACGCGGCGATAGAAGCAGCTGCGATACCCCACGTGACAGCTTGCGCCGCCTTCGACGTCGACGCGCAGCCAGATGCAGTCCTGGTCGTCGTCGACGAGCATTTCGCGGACGTGCTGCACGAATCCGCTGGTGGCGCCCTTGTGCCAGAGGACCTGGCGGCTGCGGCTGAAATAGTGCGCTTCGCCGGTCTCGATCGTGCGAGCCAGTGCCTCCGCGTTCATGTACCCCTGCATGAGCAGTTCGCCGGACTGCGCGTCGGTCGTCACCACGGTGATCAGGCCGCGGTCATCAAACTTCGGCGCAAGGTCGATGCCTTCCTCTACCTGTTCGACCGATTCGCGAGGCTGGAATTTGACGCCAGTGCCCGACATTGCCGGCTCCTTCGGGTTCTCTTGGGGGACGGGCAGATTACAGGGGTCTGCCGCACTCGGCAATATTGCTATCATTGACGCCTTTGGACGCCGCCACGGCAAAATGTCCCGCCACAGACCGACGAGCCATGACGATCAAACTGCACGATACCCGACTGGGCAAGAAAGTCGCCTTCGAGCCCCTCGATGACGAAAAGGTGACCATGTATCTGTGCGGCCCCACCGTCTACAACTATGCGCACATAGGCAACGCGCGACCCGCCGTCGTGTTCGATTTGCTGGCTCGCGTCCTGCGGCGCCGCTATGAGCTCAAGTTTGTACGCAACTTCACCGACGTCGACGACAAGATCAACGCAGCTTCCCGGGAGACGGGTAAACCGATCGGCGAGATCACCGAAAAGTTCATACGGATTTACAACGAGGACATGGCAGCCCTGGGCGTGTTACCGCCCGACGTCGAGCCCCGCGCCACGGAGCACATCGCCGAGATGATCGCGATGATCGAGTCGTTGATCGGGAAAGGCTATGCCTATGAATCCGAGGGGCACGTGCTGTTCGACGTCTCCGCTTACGACAGGTACGGTGCGCTGTCGAAGCGCAGCCTGCGCGAGATGATCGCCGGAGCGCGTGTCGAAGTCGCCGACTACAAGAAAAATGCCCAGGACTTCGTGCTCTGGAAACCGTCCACGCCGGAACTGCCGGGATGGGACTCGCCGTGGGGGCGCGGCCGTCCCGGCTGGCACATCGAGTGCTCGGCGATGGCGGAGAAGCATCTCGGTACCACGATCGACATTCACGCGGGCGGCCAGGACCTCATCTTTCCGCACCACGAGAACGAGCTGGCGCAAAGCTGTTGCGCGCATGACGGCCAGGATTTCGCGCGCTACTGGGTCCACAATGGCTTCCTCTCCATCGACCACGAAAAGATGTCGAAGTCGCTCGGCAACGTGTTGCTCGTGCACAAGCTCATCGAGACGACACCCGGCGAAGTAATCAGGCTCGCATTGCTGAGCGCGCACTACCGTCAGCCGCTGGACTGGTCCGACGAGACCGTGGAATCGGCGCGCCGGATGCTCGATCGCTTATACGGCGCAGTGCGCGGTATCGACGTACCGGAAGCATCGCGGGCTGCCGCGAAGCCCCTGCCTTCCGTCGTGGCGGCGCTGGAAGACGACCTGAATACTCCGAAAGCCATGGCCGAGTTTTTCGGCCTGGCGAGGGAACTCAACAAGGCGAAAGACCGCGGCGAACAACAGGAACTCGCGGCGACCATGTACGCGACAGGCGATCTGCTGGGACTGTTGCAGCAGGGCCCGGAAGAATGGTTCGCGGGCACTGCCGACGGCGAGCTGGACGCCGAGGCCATCAACGAGATGATCGCGAAACGCAATGCGGCACGCGCCGCGAAGGATTTCGCGACAGCGGATGCAGTGCGCGATGAACTGGCCGCCGCCGGTGTCCAGATCGAGGACGGGCCGGAGGGCACGACGTGGCGCAGAACATGAGCGGGCGATGAGCAGCGAAGTTGCACAGGCACAGGAGGAACTCGTCGAGGAGTTCCAGTTTTTCGACAACTGGATGGATCGCTACCAGTACCTCGTCGATCTCGGCCGGCGTTTGCCCGAGTTCCCGGAGGCCGACCGCGTCGACGCCAACAAGATCCGCGGCTGCCAGTCCCAGGTCTGGTTCGTGGCGGAGGAGAAAGACGGCCGCCTGGAATTCAGGGCGATCAGCGATGCCGCGATCGTGTCCGGCCTGATAGCCGTGCTGTTGCGCATCTATAGCGGCAAGAAGCCGGAGGACATCCTCGACACGCCGCCGGATTTCGTAAAAGCGCTGCAGCTCGAGGCACACCTGAGCCCGACGCGCAGCAACGGCCTGGCGTCAATGCTGAAGGCCATCCGCGATTTCGCGACCGAGGCCTCGAGAGAGGGCTGATGGCCAACGCATTAAGCCGGGCACTGTCGTGGCCGCTGATCGGCCTCGTCAAGCTGTACCGCATAACTCTGTCTCCCTGGTTGGGCATGAACTGCCGCTTCCAGCCGACGTGCTCCGAATACGCCATCGAGGCGCTGAAGAAACACGGGGTTTTCAAGGGCTCCTGGCTCGCCGCGAAGCGCATCGGCCGCTGTCACCCGTGGGGCGGGAGCGGCTACGATCCGGTGCCGGGCGAACGGCACGACGACCGTGACGCCTCGTGAGTTCCTCGAGGAGCTGACCTACCCGGTCAGCTCCGGCAGCACCCTCATCGCGCTGATTACGTTTCTGCTGCTCATCTCGCTCGCCGGTGCGGCCGGCTGGCTCGGCATCTGGCTCGCGGTGGTCACGATCCCCGCGTTCCTGCGCTATCTCACGATGATCGCGGAGGCCCGTGCCCAAGGGCGCGATGCCTCGCCGCCCGGGATCGAGTACTTCTCGTTCGTCGGCAACCTGTGGACGCTGTTCCCGGTGATCCCGGTCTTCCTAATGGCGAACCTGGTCAGCGCGACGGGTAACGCGGCCGGCGATATGGCTGCGATCCTCCTGGCGGCGGGATTCGCGACGGTTCTTCCAGCGCTTGTAGCGGTCCTCGTTATCACGCACTCACCGCTGCAGAGCATCGATCCGCGCGCCCTGTATCGCTTCATCCGGCGCTGCGGCAAGAGCTACTGGTATGCGCCCGCTACGGCGATGTTGATCGTGTTGCTGCCGGCGGTGTTGTCATTCCTGCCCGGCACGGTCCTTGATCTCATCGAGTTGTATTTCGTGGTCGTGTTCTTCGCGGTGACGGGAGCGGTAACCAGGGGCTCGACGCTGTTTACGGAAGTCGAGCTGCCCGAAGCGGCCGAGGTCGACGAGGAAAAGCTGAGACGCGGGCTGGCGCGCAAGCGAGCACAGGTTGCTGATCACGCGTATGGCTTTGTCAGCCGGGGCAATCTCGCCGGCGGGCTCGAGCACATCGACCGGTGGCTGGCCCGCGACCCCGAACCCGACGCTGCGTGGCCCTGGTATTTCGAGCAGCTGTTGCGCTGGGAGGATCCCTACCCGGGCTTGCGGCTGGCGCAACAGTCCCTCGGCCGCCTGCTCGACGCCGGGGACCAGGTCGGCGCGGTCAAGCTGATGTTACGCTGCCGGCTGATCGACGAGACGTTTCGGCCGCTGAGCGCCGACCTGCCGCGGGCTATTGCCGCGGCGGAAGCCTGCAGTAACCCCGAGCTTGCCGGGGCGCTCAGTCGCAAACGCTGATGCAGCGATGCCTGCGGGACAACAGGCCGTTCCAGAGGTGCGCAGCCGCGAGGACTATCGATCCGCTCACGGTGAACAGCCGATCGGCAACGAGCCCCAGGTTGCCGTGCGCAACGGTCGCGCCGGCTACGAGCAGGCCGAGGCCTGCGAATGCGGCGAGCGCGACAAGCGCATTGCGGTGGCGTACGTAGCCGAAGCTGATCGCGATGACGCTTAGCGGAACTGCGAAATACAGCATCTGTGCGTGCAGGTGGCTTTCAGTGAACGGCATCAGCATGGGCAGCGCGCCCACGAAGAACGGCAGCGCGAGACAGTGCAGCATGCACAGGCCGGAGAGCCCGACTGCGGCGCCATCGAGCCAGTCCGTCGATTTCGCGGGTGTTTGAATCATGAGGGTATGCCGTTATGCTGGAGCAGCGCCGCACACGGCGCCGCAGAAATGAAATGATATAATATAACATTATTGACGGCAAGGCCCTGAAAACAGTGACCAAGTCGTCCGGGCAAGCCATTTTCGAGGAATCCATGGACAAACGCTTACTGACCATCCTGCGTTGCCCCGTGACCCACAAGGGACTCAACGTTGCCAGGAGCGACATGCTTTCCCGCATCAATGCGGCGATCGAGTCCGGCGGGCTCGCGAATCGTGATGGTGCCGTGGTCTCGGAACCCCTCGACGAAGCTCTCGTTACGGACGACGGCAAGCTCGCCTACCCGGTCAGCAACGGGATCCCGGTGTTGCTCGAAGGAGAATCGATCAGCCTGGAACAGGTGGGCTGAGGCTATTTGACAGCTTGCCATCGGGTCGCGCCCCTGTATGATCGAAATCAACAGCAGCAACGACTGATTGCGTGAAAATCCAGGCAAACCAGCTCTCTTCCTACCTCAAGAACAGCCTGGCGCCCTGCTACCTCGTTACGGGCGATGAGCACCTGCTCGTCACGGAAGCGCTGGACAGCATTCGTGCTGCCGCAAGGGATAAAGGCTTCACGCAGCGGGAGTCACACGTCGCAACACAGTGGTTCGACTGGTCAAGCCTGTCTGCGTCGAGCTCCAACCTCTCGTTGTTCGCGGAGCAGCGGATCCTCGAATTGCGACTTCCGACCGGCAAACCGGGACGGGCGGGCAGCGGCGCGATCGTCGAGCTGCTGGAGCGGCTCGGGCCCGAACTCATGTTGATCGTCAGTGCGCCAAAGCTCGACAGGAGCGCCGCCAACTCCAAGTGGGTGAAGGCGATCGACGCACGCGGTATCGTCCTGCCCGTGTGGCCGGTCGGCGTAAGGGAATTGCCGGGGTGGATCGCCGCACGCATGCGCGCGGCCGGATTGCAGCCGGATCGCACTGCGGCGGGTCTGATCGCGGACAGGGTCGAAGGCAACCTGCTCGCGGCGAACCAGGAAATCGAGAAGCTGCGGCTGCTGCTCGGGGAAGGCCCCATTACCGCCGAAGATGTCGCAAACGCCGTGGCAAACAGCAGTCGCTACGACGTCTACAAGCTCGTGGATGCCGCGCTGGCGGGCGATGCGCGGCGCGCCATCAGGATTCTTGCGGGGCTGCGGGCCGAAGGCGTGGAACCCGTCATCATCTTCTGGGCACTCGGCCGTGAGCTGCGGCTGCTCGCCGGCCTGTCGGACGCGGTGCGGCAGCGCATCGATCTCGGTACTGCCATGCAAAAGGCCAGGGTCTGGCGAAACCGGCAGGGGCTGGTGAGGAGCTGTGTAAGCCGCGCGCCCGCCGGCGCCTTTCATCGCCTGCTGAAAGCCGTCGGCCAGGGCGACGCCGCGGCAAAAGGCCAGCTGCGTGCCGATCCGTGGCAGCTCGCGAACGATATCGTGCTCGGTCTTGCCTTTGCCGGCAAGAAGGCGGCATGAGCGGTGCGCCGGCAGGAGCATGTTGCCGATGAGGCCGATCGGCATCTTCGGTGGCACGTTCGATCCGATTCACTATGGTCACCTGCGAACCGCTTTCGAGCTGTTGCAGACGCTCGATTTCGAAGAGGTGCGTTACATCCCCTGCGGTGACCCGCCGCATCGCGGCGTGACCTTTGCACCGGCGGCGTTACGGCTGGACATGGTGCAGCTTGCCACGCAGGACGAGCCGGGATTCGTCGTTGACGATCGCGAACTGCAGAGAGAGGGCCCGTCTTATTCAATCGACACGCTGTCGAGCCTTCGCGAGGAATTTCCGGGCCGTTCGTTGTGTCTTATCATCGGGATGGACGCGTTTCTTGGCCTGCCGACCTGGCACAGGTGGGATGAAATCCTGGATTTTGCCCATATCGTGGTCGCGCACAGGCCGGGTTGGCGAGCACCCGGCGAGGGTGCGCTGGGCGTGCTTCTTGGCGAGCGCAGAACGCAGCGAGCCGACGATCTGCATGAGACACTCAGGGGAAGTGTCTACGTTCACGCGGTCACGCAGCTGGAGATCGCGTCGACCGAAATCAGGAGCCTTGTTGCGGAAGGGTACGATCCGCGCTACCTGATGCCCGACTCGGTGCGGGCGGTGATAATGGAGAGTTCGTGTTACGCAAAAAGCCAGCCAGAAACAGAGGAGGCCGATACCGTATGAAGATGAGCAGCACGCATGAATAGCGAGCAATTGAGCGACCTGGTCGTCGAAGCGCTCGAGGACGTCAAGGCAAAAGACATCGTCAAGCTCGACGTCCGCGACATGACGACCGTAACCGACTATATGATTGTCGCGAGCGGGACGTCGACGCGCCACGTCCAGGCGCTGGTCGACAATGTGATCGAGAAGGCGTCGCAAGCAGGCCACAAGCCGATCGGCGTGGAAGGCGAAAGCGGTGGCGAATGGGTGTTGCTCGATCTGCAGGACGCACTGGTACACGTCATGCTGCCCAAAGTGCGTGAGTTCTATAACCTGGAAAAGCTCTGGTCGCTGCGTCCGGCCGGGGACCTTGCCGCGACGGAACGGTAAGGCGCATCCAGCAACGAGTTCAGGGAGCATTCCGCCGTGCATATCCGGCTGCTAGCGGTCGGCGAGCGCCAGCCGGCGTGGGTCGACGATGCCTTCCGCAACTACGCCGGGCGCTTTCCGCCGCAATGGAAGTTCAGGCTGGATGTCATCGCGACGGTAAAACGCAGCAAATCCGCAGACGTGCAACGGGCCATTGAATCCGAAGGCGAACACATACTCGCAAGGCTCGCGGCGGACGAGCAGGTCGTGCTGCTCGATGAAAAAGGCAGGCAGCCCACCAGCCAGGACCTGGCCGGGAAGTTGTCGGCGTGGCAGGCGGACGGCCGGGATCTCTGCTTCGTCATCGGCGGTCCTGACGGCGTGTCCGGGCGTTGCCGGGCGCGGGCCGGATTTGTCTGGTCACTGTCGAATCTGACGCTGCCGCATGGCCTTGCACGGGTGATTTTTGCGGAACAGATGTACCGCGCGTGGTCGCTGCTGTCAGGCCACCCTTACCATCGCTCCTGAAGCCCGGCCGAGCCTCCCATGCCGGTTCCAAAGCTCCATCTCGCCTCTTCGTCGCCCCGGCGCAGCCGGATCCTCGAACAGATGGGTCTCGAATTTACGGCAGCGGGCGTCGATGTCGACGAACGCCAGCACCCGGGGGAAACCGCGGATATCATGGTCGTGCGGCTCGCCGTGGAAAAGACCCGCGCCGTGGCGCCGGAGCCCGGAACTGTGGTTCTGGGCGCCGATACGGCTGTCGTCCTCGATGGCGAGGTATTCGGCAAGCCGGCGGACCAGGCAGACGCATTGCGCATGCTGGCCATGCTATCCGGGCGCCGTCACCAGGTCATGACGGGCGTCGCCGTGCGATCAGACAGCACAGCGGAAAGCGTGCTTTCCGTGACTGAAGTGCTATTTCGCGAGATCGGTCCTGACGAGGCGCTCGACTACTGGCAAAGTGGGGAGCCCTGCGGCAAGGCCGGCGCCTACGCGATACAGGGACTCGGTGGCGTTTTCGTCGAGTCGATCGCGGGAAGCTACACCGGGGTGGTCGGCCTGCCGGTTTTCGAGACCGCGGAACTGTTGCGCTCGGCCGGCATCGAACCGCCTGCTGAACTGAAGGACGCGTTATGAGCGACGAGTCGCTAAAAGAGGAAATCCTGATCAACGTGACCCCGTCGGAAACGCGGGCCGCGTTGCTCGAGAACGGGGTCCTGCAGGAAATCTTCATCGAACGCACGGCGCGCCGCGGACTGATCAGCAATATTTACAATGGCCGTGTATCGCGCGTGCTGCCCGGCATGCAGGCGGCGTTCGTCGAAATCGGCCTGGAGCGCACGGCGTTCCTGCACGTCTCGGATATCGCGCGAAATGGCCCGGCTGGTGATGCGATGGCCGAAGACCTGCCGGACATACGCGAACTGGTCAGGGAGGGCGACCGGCTCCTCGTGCAGGTCGTCAAGGATCCACTCGGCAACAAGGGTGCCAGGCTGACCACCTTCATTACGCTGCCCTCGCGCCATCTTGTCCTGCTGCCGCGCAGCACCAGCGTCGGGATATCGGCGCGCATCGATCAGGACGGTGAGCGGGAGCGTCTGCGCCTGCTGGTCGAGGAGCTGCTTGCGGAACACGGCCTCGAATGCGGCGCGATCGTCCGCACGGTCGCAGAGGGTGCAGGCCGGGAAGCGCTGGAAGCCGACCTCGAATACCTCGTCAGGCTGTGGGACGTCATTCAGGAACGGTGCAGGAATGGTGATGTACAACACCTGGTAAACGAGGACCTGTCGTTGCCGTTGCGTGTGCTGCGGGACCTCGTAACCAGCGACGTGGAAGCGATACTGGTCGATTCCAGGCCGGACTTCGAAGCAATGCACGACTTTGCCGCGACGTTTCTGCCAGGCGTCGAGGAGCGGCTCGAGCACTACAAGCGCAGGCGCCCGATCTTCGACCTGCATGGGATCGAGGACGAGATCCGCAAGGCGCTGGACAGAAGCATTCCGCTCAAGTCGGGCGGCTACCTGATTTTCGACCAGACGGAAGCGATGACGACGATCGATGTGAATACAGGGGCTTACGTCGGCCACCGGAACCTCGAGGAGACGATCTACAAGACGAATCTCGAAGCTGCGATGGCGATTGCCAGGCAGCTGCGGCTCAGGAACCTTGGCGGGATCATCATCATCGATTTCATTGACATGGAAGAGGCGTCGCATCGCGAAAATGTGCTTGCCTTGCTCGAGCAGTCGCTCGCCAGTGATCACGCGCGGCACCAGATCACACCGGTGTCTCCGCTCGGGCTCGTGGAGATGACGCGCAAACGCACGCGCGAAAGTCTGCAGCATATTCTCTGCGAGGACTGTCCAAGCTGTGAAGGGCGAGGGTTCGTCCTGACGGTGGAGACCGTTTGTTTCGAGATTTTTCGCGAGATCATCCGCCAGGCGCGCCAGTTCGAATTCGACGAAGCCCTGGTGCTCGCACATCAGGACGTCATCGAACTGCTGCTCGACGAGCAGGCGCAGAGTCTCGCGGTGCTCAGTGAACAGACCGGCAAGTCGATACGGTTGCAGACGGAATCGCTCTATCTGCAGGACCAATTCGACGTCGTATTGATGTAGTTCCCACACGGATTCGGATGAAGAATTTTCTGCAACGCCTGTTGAAGTATCTCGCCTACCTGGCGGCGGGCGTCGTGATCCTGCTAGCCGTCGCGGTCGGTTTGTTCAGGCTGTTCCTGCCGCGGCTGCCCGAGTATCAGGACGAGATCAAGGCCTGGGCGAGTGCGGCCATCGGTATGCAGGTGAATTTTTCCGGCATGGACGCCCGCTGGGGCCTGAGCGGCCCGCAACTCGAGTTCTATGACGCCGAGCTGACTCGCGGCGCACCGTTATCCCGTGTTATTGCGGCGGAGCAGGTGAGCATAGGCGTTGCGTTCACCCGTCTCGTCGCCGACAGAGCGCTGGTCGTCAATCGTGTCGTTATTCGCAACACGGACGTCGAAGTGCGCCAGCTACCGAATGGTGAATGGTGGATCCAGGGAATTGCCCTGAAGGATCTGCCGATCGAGCATCCCGGGACAGGCGGCGGCCTGGGTGACATCGAAGTGATCGCCGAGGAGGTTGCTCTGACACTGATCCTGCCGAGCGACGAACAACCGAAGGCGTTCGAGATCAGCCGGCTGACCGTACGCAGCGAGGAACAAAGGCTCACTCTCGACGGCATGGTAGCGCTTCCAGATTCGCTGGGACGGCAGTTGCGAATCGGCGCGACGCAGCTGCTCGATGGAAACCGCAATGGCGGCGGCTGGGACGTCAAGTTGGATGCAAGAGAACTCAATCTCGAGGGGGTCGCGGCCCTGGGCCCGTCGCGCAGCTGGCCATTGTCGTCCGGCAGCGGCGATGTCGATGCGTCGTTTGCCTGGATCGGCGGGCAAATGCGGAGTGCTTCCGCGGAGTTTTCACTGGACCAGGTGAGTATTGGCGCGCGTGAGCAATTCGCCATGGCAGGCCGGCTCGAGTATCACCGTGATGCGGATGGCTGGCTCGCCGTTGCTGATGATTTTCAAATCAGCACCGCATCGGGAAGCTGGCCTGAATCGTCGCTCAAGCTGGAAACGAGTATCGACCGCGACGGTTCCATCGTGATGCTCGACGCGCGTGGCGACTACCTGAACCTCGCCGACCTGCAGCTGTTCGCGCCGCTGCTCGCAGACGAGCAACAGGACTTGCTCAACGGGCTCGAACCCGACGGCCTCGTCCGAAACCTGGTTGCCACGATTTCCGACATACACACGGACTCCCCGCGCTATGCGATATCAGCGGACCTGGAGGATGCCGGTATCGCGGTGTACGACGACCGGCCCGGAGTGCGCGGCTTCACCGGGCGGTTGCGGGCCGACTGGTCGGGCGGCCGGCTCGAAATCCGGTCGCGGGATATGGTCGTCGATCTTGCCAGCCACCTGACCGAACCCGTATCGATAGACAGTGCCAGCGGCACGGTGATCTGGCGCCGCAGCGGCGACCGCGTCACCGTTCTGTCCGACAACATTGTGCTCAGCAATGCCGACCTCGACAGCCAGAGCAACGTCCAGCTGATTCTGGACGAGGGCGAGCCGCCCGTCATCGACCTCGTTTCCCGATGGAGCATCACCGATATCGGGTCCGCCAAACGCTTTATTCCCGGACAGCTCATGCACCAGAACCTCTACGACTGGTTTCAGAGCGCGCTGGTGTCGGGCAGCATTCCGAGCGGTACGACGCGGCTTTATGGTCCACTCGACAAGTTCCCGTTCGACGGCGGAGAAGGGCGCTTCTTGCTGGAAGCGAACGTTCGCGACACGACCTTCCAGTTCTTGCCGGACTGGCCGGCCGCCGAGATCATCGACATGGATGTCGTTCTCGACAACACGCGCCTTTACACCGAGCGCAATCGTTCGATCAATCGGGGTCGGGAGGTCGTGGACGCAAAAGTCGAAATCGATGATCTGCGCAAGCCCGTGCTGACGATCGACTCCTACTCGACCGGCTCGCTGGAATCGCTGCACAGCTATGTGCAAAGCAGTCCGGTGGCCAAGGTGTTCGGGGGGCATCTGCGGCGGGTGAGAGTGTCCGGCGACGCAGCGTTGAATCTCGATCTCATGGTGCCGATAACGGACTGGAAGAATTTCACGATCACCGCGCGAATCGCTGCCAAGGAGGGCAGCCTGCAGGTGGAGGGCTTCGATCCACCCGTGACCGGGCTGAACGGTGTGGTGACCATCGATCGCGAGAGCGTTACCAGTGAGGCCCTGGGGGGAACGTTTCTCGGCCGTCCCGTGCAGATCGAAGTCGACGACGCGCCTGGCGATTTGCCGGAATACCAGGTCATTGCCCGCGCCCGTGGCAGCATCGATGCGCAGGGCCTGACGGAAGGCCTCGGGTTGCCGGTTACGGGCCTGGTCAGCGGGGAGACCGACTATGTGGTCGATCTGTTGTTTCCGCGCGGCGGGAACGAGCCGCCTGCGCCGTTCACGGTGCGCGTCAACAGCGAACTCGTCGGCCTCGAGGTCGACCTTCCGGATCCTTTCCTGAAGCCGGCTGCCGAGTCCGCGAGACTCTCGGGCGATATTGTATTCATGCCGGGCGGGCAACGCATCGTGAGCCGCGGAGAAGCCGATGGCGGCGTCAGCTGGGACATCGCGTTCGCGCGAGATGGCGACGCCTGGGACTTCGAGCGCGGCACGCTGGCGTTGGGCGGGGCCGAACTCGCGGCCGCGGAAACCCGCGGGCTGCATATACGTGGTAATGCCGAAAGCGTCAGGCTCGACGAGTGGCTGCGCCTGTCGCGCGGTGACGAGCAGCGCACTGGCACGGCCGATCGCATTCGTTCCATCGATGTGAACGTCGACAGCCTTCGTTTGTTCGGGCAGCACCTGCAGGATCATCGTGTGCGGGTCGATCGCAGTGCTCGCGACTGGTTGGTGCAGTTCGAGGGCGAGCAGGTGACGGGTTCCGTATTCGTCCCTTACGACTTCGGGTCGGATCGAGCCGTGGTTCTGGACATGGAGCGCCTGATTCTGCCCGGCGATGATGCAAACCAGTCGGACACCGCCGACCGCGGACAAATCGATCCGCGAACACTGCCGCCGATCACGCTCAAGGCCGCCGAGTTCGGCCTGGGCAAGCGCTTTCTCGGCGCCATGGAAACGCAGCTTGTTCGGACGGATGAGGGCCTGGTTGCGGAATCGTTCGTTGCCCGCGACGCAAGCTTCGAGATCGCCGGCAACGCCCGCTGGGTCGCCGATGCGGCCGATCCGTCCGGCTATCGCAGCCATCTCATGGCAACGCTTAAGAGTACCGATGTGAAGGCGACCATGCAGCGCCTCGATTACGCGCCGGGTATCGTCAGCGACGACATGACGTTGCTGTTCGACGTGAGCTGGTCGGGCGGGCCGCGAACCGATGTATTCGAGTCACTGGACGGCGACGTGCAGGTGCGATTTGGGGCCGGCCAGCTCGACGAAATCGAGCCGGGTGCCGGGCGCCTGTTCGGGCTGATGAGTATTGTCGCGCTGCCGCGCCGCCTGTCGCTGGATTTCACCGACGTGTTCGACAAGGGCTTCGGCTTCGACGAGCTCGACGGTACGTTCCGCATCGTCGACGGCGAAGCCTACACCTGCAACCTGTCGCTCGAGGGTCCTGCGGCCAATATCGCCATCATCGGGCGGACCAGCCTCGCGGAGCGCGAGTACGAACAATCGGCGGTCGTGGCCGCCAACTTCGGCAATACTTTGCCCGTGGTGGGGGCTGTCGTCGCGGGGCCGCAGGTCGCGGCTGCTCTGCTGATCTTCTCACAGATCTTCAAGAAGCCGCTGCAGGAGGTGGGACAGGTGTACTACGTCATCGACGGACCGTGGGACGATCCGGTGATCGAGAGTACGGGCGGCGCGGATTTCGCCTCCCGCGCCGAACTGGCAGGGTGCATCCTGGATTCGGAGTAGTATCCTCTGCCACAGGAACGCAGGACAGGGAGCCCATCGTGCAAGTAGCAGCCATCCAGATGAACAGCGGTGCGGACCCGGACCGGAATTTCGAGCTGGCCGCGAGATTGCTGGGCGATGCCGCGCGCGATGGCTGCACCCTCGCGGTGCTGCCCGAGAATTTCGCACTGATGCCGCAAAGCGGGCGCGACAAGGCAGTGCATGCGGAGCAGCCGGGAACAGGTCCTATACAGGATTTCCTCGCCGAAACAGCAGCGCAGCACGGCATGTGGATTATCGGCGGCAGCATGCCGCTCGCGTCGCCGGAAGCGGAGCGCGTTTACGGTGCCTGCATCGTCGTCGACGATCAGGGCGATGTGCGGGCTATCTATAGAAAGATCCACCTGTTCGATGTCGACTTGCCCGACAGTGAAGAGTCCTACCGCGAGTCGCATTCGATGTACGCAGGCGACGAACCGGTCGCGGTAGATACGCCAGCGGGGCGCGTCGGCTTGACGATCTGCTACGATGTGCGCTTTCCAGAGCTGTACCGGACTCTCGTCGGCGATGGCGCAACCGTGTTTACGGTTCCTGCGGCCTTTACGGCCGTAACGGGCGCTGCGCACTGGCATACGCTGCTGCGCGCGCGGGCGATCGAAAACCTTGCCTACGTGATCGCTCCCGGGCAATTCGGCACGCACCCCGACGGCCGCGAAACCTACGGCCATTCCCTCATCGTGGATCCCTGGGGACGCATACTGGCCGAACAAGGGTCCGGCAACTGCGCGGTCGTCGCGGCCATCGACCCCGGAGCCCCGGACAAGCTGCGAGAGAACTTCCCGGCACTCGCGAACAGGCGCTTATAGGAGCACGACTTGAACAACCCGGCAGATCGCATCGAATCGGTAATGGCCGACATGCTTGCCCCGGTGGGGCTGGAAGAACACCACCTCAACAGGACGCTCGACAGCGTGCTGCGTGGCGGCGTCGACTACGCCGACCTGTATTTCCAGGTGTCGCGGCAGGAGAGCTGGACACTGGAGGACGGCATCATCCGTGAAGGCAGCTTCAGTCTCGACCAGGGGGTCGGTGTGCGGGCCGTAAGCGGGGAGAAGACCGGGTTCGCGTATTCCGACGAGTTGATGCTGCCGGCTCTCGAGCGGGCGGCAGGCGCCGCACGCGCGATTGCGAGGCAGGGTGAAGACAAGCAGGTGCCGGCATGGCGACGCGGTGCTGCAGCGTCTCTGTACCCGGTCGCCGACCCGACGACGAGCTTGCCGGATGCGGAAAAAACGGCCCTGCTCGCGCGTATCGACGCCGCTACGCGAGGGCTTGATTCGCGTGTCGAGCAGGTGATCATCAGCATGACGAGCGGTCAGGACCTGGTGC
>CBDUCE010000016.1:0-24451 GCA_965365575.1 uncultured Gammaproteobacteria bacterium | reverse complement strand
GCCTACGAGACCACCAAGGAGAAGGCGGGCGAGATGGCCGACGCGGCTGCGGAGAAAGCCGATGAGGCCGTAGATGCAACCGAAGAGGCCATCGAAAAGGCGACCGACTGAGCAAATCCGGTGCGATGGTGCTTCGTTTAACGATCTTTTTTGTCACGGCCGCAGTCCTGCTGGCGGGCTGCGCGGGCATGAGACCGGGCTGGGAAACCCCGACGGTCACCGTCAAATCGGTGCGGGCGATCCCGTCGCAGGGGATGCTGCCCGAATTCGAAATCGACCTGCACGTGGTCAACCCGAATCGCGAGGCGCTAAAGCTCGCCGGCGTGTCATACACGGTGAGTCTCGAAGGGTATAAGCTGATTCAGGGTGTCGGTAACGATTTGCCGGTGATCGACGGCTACGGAGAGGGCGATATCACGCTTAATGCGTCGGCCGACCTGTTCGCCGGTGTGGGCCTGGTCCGCGAACTGATTACGAGCGGGAAGGAGACGCTTGCCTACAGCTTTGAAGCAAAGCTGGATCCCGGCGCACTGCGGCCATCGATCCGAGTGAAGGATTCAGGCGAAGTGTCCCTGACTGGCGCTCGTGGATCCGCGGGCGGGCAGCGCTAACGCCCAGGTCATCGCGGTGGGGGGAACCACCTGCGAAGGCCTGAAGAGTTCCGCCAGGATTGCGGCGATTCATGACTGACCGCAAAGACGAAAGCAGCCTTCACCGCAGCGTTCGCTTGCTGTACCACGGTCGCAGCCGAAAAGCCGCGATGTTTCGCTATGGACTGGTCGCCTTCGACGTCGCCACCATCGTCTATTTCCTGGTCACGGTCGCGGCAGCGCAACAGCCGCTGATAATTGTCATCAACCTGATTCTCGGCGTGCTCATCCTTCTGGATTTCGGCGCCCGGCTATGGGTAGCCGATGACCGTCGCAAGACGCTGCTGCGGCTCTATACGATCGCGGACATCATCGTTATCGCCTCGCTGTTCCTCGCGCCGCTGCTCACGGAGAACCTGGCCGTGCTGAGAGTGCTTCGCGGCTTGCGACTCATACATTCGTATCGCCTGTTGCACGACCTCCGCCGCGATGTGCGTGTTTTCCGCGTGCACGAGGACGCGATCTTCGCCGCAGTCAACCTGTTCGTCTTTATCTTTGTTACCACGTCCATCGTCTATGTGCTGCGTTTCGGTGAAGAGGCCAGTGTCGTCAATTACATCGATGCGCTTTACTTCACGGTAGCGACACTAACGACCACCGGCTTTGGCGACATCACGCTGAGTACACCCGGCGGGAAGATCCTGTCCGTATTCATTATGATCTTCGGAGTGGCCCTGTTCGTTCGCCTGGCCCGTGCGATCTTTCAGCCGGCCAAGGTGCGGCACAAATGCCCGGAATGCGGCCTGAATCGACACGACCCTGATGCCCTGCATTGCAAGCACTGCGGTGTGCTGATCAAGATCGAGACCGAAGGCGTTGAATAGCGTGAGTCCGGCGATGACCAGCGCTTTCATCCCGGAACACGAGGTCTACGGATTCCTGTCCGCTGTGGGCATCGGGACGCCTCGCCACAGCTTCATCGACGACGAGAGCAAGCTCGCCGGCGTGCCATTCGAAGACGGTGACCCGGTGGTCGTGAAGGGAATCGTGCGAGACCTGTGGCACAAGTCCGATAGTGGTGCACTGGCGTTCTGTGATTTCGACAGCGATGCCATCGAGGCGATGCGCGCGAGCATGCGTGAGCGGATCGGTGGGGAATTCGAGTGGCTCGGGACCCTGGTCGCGGAGCGGGTCGAGTTCCGGCGCGCGAACCAGGCACCCAGCGAGATCTTCGTCAGCCTGCAAAGAGACCAGTGCTGCGGGGCGACCATCAGTTTCGGCTTTGGCGGACTTTTGACGGAAGACTGGGCGCGGGAATTCAAACAGTCCCTGCTCGTCTGGCCGGCTTCCGCGTACACCCCGGAGGAGGCCTTCGAAGAACTCCGCGGACACTGGCTCGGCAAGATCCTGCTTGGTGAGGGCCGCCAGCAAACAGCGCTCACCACTAGCGACGCCCTGCGCGGCTTTCTCGACAAGCTCTGGCAGCTCGATGAACTAATGGCGCGCGAGCACCTCGCTTTGCTCGAGATGAACCCGGTGGTCGTCGACAACGCGGGCGATTTCGTCGCACTCGACGGCGTCGGCCTGCGGTCGACGGAGGTGCATGATGAGACCTGCCCTGTGCCGCTGCAGGACGACAGTCTCCTCAATCCACGCCGGATCGCGCTGGCGGGCGTATCGGCAAAGGCCGGGAGCGTCGGCGGCCTGATCCTCGAGAACCTGCGCCAGTCGTCCCTGCCGGATAACGGTCTTCTCGTCATCAAGCCCGGCGTCAGTGAGTTTGCCGGCGTTCGCTGTGTACCCGACGTTGCCGCTTTGTTGGACGACCCGGTCGACATACTGATTCTCGCTTTGGCTGCCAACCAGTGCGTGCCGATGATCGAGGAGCTGTGTGCGCAGGGCAGTGGCGCGGCGGTCGTCTATATCGTTGCAGGCGGCATCGGCGACGGCGCGGACAGGGAAGGATTCGGCGACAGGCTCTCCGACCTCATCGAGTCGCGCCGGCGAGCAGGCGAGTGGTGCCCTGCCATCGTCGGACCCAACGGCCTCGGCATGCTGTTGTCGCCGCTGAAGCTCAACAGCCTGTTCATCCCGCAAAGTAAACTGAACGTCCAGTTCGCACCGGATTCGGACGTCGCGCTGATCAGCCAGAGCGGCGCGTTCCTGATCACGCGCCTGTCACGTCACTCGAACCTGCACCTCAAGTACGGCTTCTCGATCGGCAACCAGCTGGACATGAAGCTGTCGGACTTCATGGCGCTGGTCGCGCGGGACAAGTCCGTGCGCGTGCTCGGCATCTACGTCGAGGGATTCGTCGGTGGCGATGCCTGCGCGGTCGCGAAGCTGGTCGAGGCGTTTCGCGCCGAAAATCGTCACGTCATCATCTACAAGGGCGGTCGTTCGCGGCTCGGAAGATCCGCCGCCGCGAGCCACACCGGTGCGATGACGGGCGACTACCACGTGCAGAAGCGGCTGCTGCACCAGGCCGGTGCGGTCATCACCGAGTCGTTCAACCAGTTCAACGCGGTACTCAAGTGGATGGCCGCCTACCCGGACCTGCGCACGCTGGGCAAGCTCGCGATCGTCACGAATGCCGGCTACGAAACGGTCGGCAGCGTCGATACGCTGGGCGACAACGACACCGAACGCCTGTACCTGCTCAGCGAAGAGGATCGAGCCGCGCTCGGCGGGATACTCGAGCGTCACGGCATGCAGGGGCTGGTGGCGGCAGCGAACCCACTGGACCTCACGCCGATGGCCGACGAAGCCGTGTATTTCGATTGCGTGGAGGCGATGATTGGCTTCGGTGCCGGCGTCGTCATGCTGGGGCTGGTGCCTTTGTCGGAGCAGCTTGATACGCAGCAGCTCACCGAGGCCGAGAATTTCGCGGCAAGGCTGAAGTCGCTCGCGCAGTCGACCGGCCGCCTGGTCGGCATCGTTATCGACGCCGGAATGCCCTACCAGCGATACAAAGCGGTATTCGAGCGCCAGGGGTTCCCGGTGTTCGACGGCATGGATATGGGCGTACTGGGCATTAATGTCCTGAAGAATAGTCGGTAGAATGCACCGATGAGCGATTCGAGCGGGCACGTCCACAGCGATATCCGGCGGCACGGCATCCGCGTAGCCAGGCTCGTCGAAGACGCCGGCCTCAGCATCATCCTGCTGGCGACGGTGGTCGCCGGAGGTATCGAAATACGCCACATGTGGGTCCAGCAGACCGTCCTGCTGACCGACCTGCTGCTCATGTTCATCTATGTCGAGACCGTGACGATGGTGAAGATCTACTGGGAGTCGGGCAAGTTGCCGGTAAGGATGCCGCTCTATATCGCCATCGTCGCGATCGCGCGCTACCTGATCATCGACGTCAAGGACATGGATGCGCTACGCGTAATCGCCATCGCGTCGAGTATCCTGCTCATCGCGGTCGCCGTACTGGTCGTGCGCTGGGGGCACGTGAAATTCCCTTACCCGCCGAGTCGCGACGTCGGGCGGGACACCGAGTAGTCGGCACAAATCGACGAAGGAGCCGATGATGTCTGCAGAATCAATTAATGCCCGAAATTTGATCGGGATACTGTTCGTTTTGAGTGGCGTGCTATGGAGTTCCGGCTGCGCGAGTGACAGCTACGCAGCCAAGGGCGCGTCCAAAGGCGCAGGCACGGGAGCCATGGCCGGCGCAGTGGGTGCCGCGGCCACGGCCCTTATATTCGGAGGTAACGTCGGCGAAGCTGCTGCACGCGGTGCGGTCTACGGCGGCGCCAGCGGCGCCGTGGTTGGCGGAATGTCGGGGGCTGAAGCAGATAAACAGGTTGCCGCGCAGGAGCAGGCCGAGTACGAAAAACGTGTGCAGAAGTTTCGCGACGACATCGGAAACGATGCTTTCAACGGCTTTGTGGCGCTTGCCGAGTGCAAGCACGACGTCGCGCTGGCGAACGCACGCGAGGCACAGAAGTCGCGTAACCGGGACTTCGCCCTGGCCGGGCTCTGGGTCGAGGCGCTGACCGAAGCTGACCGCGGCCAGGACCAGGCCGCAACGGCGATGTTGCCGGCCATCGCGGAGCAGGACCGAGAGATGAAGGGCGCAGCGCAGGCGCAGGCACGGCTCGAGGATATGCTCGTACAAATCGGTGAGATTCGAACCCGGTACGATTTG
Organism: uncultured Gammaproteobacteria bacterium; assembly: GCA_965365575.1. GTDB lineage: Bacteria > Pseudomonadota > Gammaproteobacteria > Steroidobacterales > Woeseiaceae > UBA1847. Next base: position 19,705 of record CBDUCE010000016.1, on the reverse strand, counting down.
CCGGCTTCCTGCGAACCCCGATGATCGCCTGACCTTAAGCAGTAAGACGGAGACTCGCTTGGCCGCTGGCAGCCTGCTTACACTACTCGACGATATTGCGACGTTGCTCGATGACGTATCGGTCCTGAGCAAGGTTGCCGCGAAGAAGACGGCCGGCGTCCTGGGCGACGACCTCGCGCTCAACGCCCAGCAGGTCACGGGCGTACGCGCCGAGCGCGAGCTTCCGGTCGTGTGGGCGGTGTTCAAGGGCTCGGCGCTCAACAAGCTCATCATGGTGCCCGCGGCCCTGTTCCTGAGTGCGGTGTTCCCGTGGATCATTACGCCGCTCCTGATGCTTGGCGGCGCGTTCCTGTGTTACGAGGGTTTCGAGAAAGTCGCGCATCGCCTGTTGCACAGCCGCGAGGAGGAACACGAGGAGCACGCCAAACGCGTCGAGGCGCTTGCCGATCGCCGCGTGAACATGGCGCAGTTCGAGAAGCAGCGCATCCGCGGCGCGATACGAACCGATGCCATCCTGTCGGCGGAGATCATCGTCATTGCGCTCGGCACCGTGAAGGATGCGGAGCTCGCCGTTCGCATCGGGGTGGTGTCGCTCATCGCCGCGGTAATTACGGTCGGCGTTTACGGCCTTGTCGCAGGGATCGTCAAGCTCGACGACGTTGGCATGCACCTCATGGAGAAGACTGGCGAGTCCAGGGTGGCGGCGCTGCAACGGCGCTTCGGCGAGATGATCCTGAGCTTTGCTCCCGTAATGATGAAAACGCTGTCCGTTCTCGGCACCGCGGCGATGTTCCTCGTGGGTGGCGGGATACTTGCGCACGGCTTTCCGCTGCTTGCCGCGTGGCTGCACGATATCGAAGGCGTGGCCCACGACCTGCCGGTTGCCGCCGACCTGTTCTCCGGCCTGGCGACGCTGGTGTTCAACGCAATTACCGGCATCATCGCTGGCGGCGTGCTCGTCGGCGTGCACAGCCTGGTCAAGTGGATCAGGTCGCGCTGACGGCCCAGTCGGGGTCCTCGAACTCGCCGATCACGCGGACATCGACGAACTCGGCCTGCTCGGCGATGATGCGCTGTACTTCCGCCGAAGGATTCTTCTCCATCGCGTCGCGAGCATCCTTGCTGTCCCAGCTCGCGATCGCAAGCAGCGTGCGATCGTCTCCGATCCTGCGATGCAGGCGCGTGCCGCGCGCCCCCGGCGCCCGCTGGATGATCTCGCTGGCTCGCACCCAGGCCTCGGCATAGGCCTCTGCCGTGTGTCCCGGGTGCACGTGCACTTCGAAGACAAAGATCATGGGTACTGGCGTCCTGTCTCGATGTCCCGTACCACACGGCCGAACGGCAGCAGTGCGAGCGGGAGCAACTTGATGTGCTGCGTCGCGAGCGGGATACCGACGATGGTCAGCGCGAAGAAAGCGGCGAGGCAAAGATGCATGATCGCCAGTTCGAGGCCCGGCAGGATGATCCAGATGATGTTCATGATCAGCGCGAGTGGGCCGCCCGGCGGCTCCGTTTCCCGCACTTCGCGGCCGAACGGTGCGAGCACGCCGCCCGCGAGCTTGAAGCACTGGATGCCGAACGGGATGCCGATGATCGTCAGGCACAGCACGATACCGCCCAGGAGGTAGCCGAAGAAGATCGCGAATCCGCCCAGGATGAAAAACAGGATATTGCCAAGAAACGACATCACGGCTCCACTCGCATTGCTGTCGTCAATGCTACACCAGTCCGGCTCAGGTCCGGCCGCTCGTCCCGCCTGGCGGACGTTCGTCCCGGAATGCTGACTAGCGCGAACTCGTGTCGGCCAGAATCGTCTCTTCTTCGAAACGGGAAGAGGATGATCAAGTGAATAAACTCATGGCGTGTCTCTGGGGGTTGCTGTTTTTGCGGGCGGCGTTGGCGATTTCGAGGTATTTCAGAGAGACTCCGGGCTGAACGGGCACTTCATCATCAACGATGCGGACCGCTGGGGCCGCGTAGCCGACGCCTGTATAGCCGGGTTGTGAGGGATGCCCTGATCCAGATCAAGGCGTGCCGGGGCGGGCTCCGGCAATATCTTCGCGTATCGATGATCGAGTTCTACCCTGACATCAAGCTGCTGCATATCGCCGCCGTTGTCGCAAGCGGTTCGCTGTTCCTGTTGCGCGGACTCGCCGTGCAGGGCAATGCGGCCTGGGGCATGGCGGCGCCCGTTCGCTACCTGAGCTACGGCATCGACATCGTCCTTCTCATGGCCGCGCTGACGCTGCTGACCGTGTTGCCTGCAGCCGTGTTCGCGAGCGGCTGGCTATGGCTGAAGCTCGCACTCCTCGTTGTTTACGTCGGTCTGGGCACGTTCGCCCTGAAGCGCGGCCGCACGCGGACGGTCCGGCTAACGTGTTTCGTGAGCGCACTTCTCGTCTACGCCGGTATGTACGTGATCGCGCGGACGCACGATCCACTCGGGCCGTTGCGCCTGCTCGGGGCCTGGCCCCAATGAGCGGGCAGGCCGCACAGTAACTCGTGCCGTTCGTCTTGCTCGCCCCGTCCTGGAACCCGCCTTTTTGCCTGGTGTTGCGCTGCTGATTGCGCCCACGTTGTTCTGCAGCAGCAATCGAAACACCCGGCTGCTGCTGGTGCTGATAACCGTGATCGGCGGCCGGTACGCTCTGAATTGCAGCGTTTCTGCTGTACGTCGCGGTCTATGCACCGTTCCTGCTCACGGCGCGGATCGACGGCAAGCCCGGTTAGCGGCGCTACCACGTTCTCTCGAAAATGATCCCGATAATCGGGAATGCCTCGTTCTCCTCGACGACGTTGATGCCGTTGCGCGGATCGAATTCCTGTGAATTCGCGCCGGGGCCGCCGTAGACGTTGATCACGTCGATGAACGCGACGAGATCCACGGGACCGATCGGTCGCCGGTAGTCCACGCGGATGTTGAGCGAGTGATAGTCCTCGAGGCGCAGCGCGTTCTGGTCCGTGAGTTCCTTGGAATAACGCAGCGGCTCGCCCGGGCCGAGCACGTCCTCGTTGATGATGAAGTCATCGGTCGGCCGGCCCTCGGCCCACTTCCAGCGGGCCCCGACTTTCCAGCGCTCGTTGATCTCCCAGCTGCCGCCGATCGAGAAGAAATTCGGCCGGTTGAAATCCGCGTCGTACTTGCCGTTGCCGTCGTTGTCGTCGTAACGCGCGTTGTTGTACGAGTAGGTCGCGTTCGCCGACCAGCCATTGTCGAAGAAACGCGAAACGACTACGTCGACGCCGTAATTCGTTCCCTCGCCGTTGTTTGTCACCCGGCCGCTGGTCCTGCCTTCGGCCACAACGAGGTCGTCGAGTTGCTGGTAGTACGGTTCCACGAGCAGCCGCCAGTCGCGACCGAAGTCGTGCTCGAGACCCACGCTGAAGTGCGTGATCTTCTCATTCGAGATGTCGACATTGTCGGGATCGGCGGACCTCACGAGGTAGCGCGGCGACTGGTAGAAGATGCCGGCGGACGCCGATAGTCGCGTGACGGGCGAGAGGCGCCAGTTTGCAGCAAAACGCGGCGAGACGAGGGATTCGCCGGCAAAGCCGTCGCGGTCATAACGCAGGCCCGTGCGCAGGTCCCAGCGGCCGAACTCGAAGACCTGCTCGGCATAGGCGGAATAGTTCGTTTCCTTTGCCGCAAAGGCGGAGTTCACGTTGTCCGGCGTGAGCACGATGTAGTCCTGGCCGGGCGGGCGCGGGTCGGTGCTGCGGTAAACGAAACGGATCCAGTCCTCGCGCAGGAAGGTGGAGTAGTCAACGTCGGTCTGAACGACGCGCAGGCCCAGGCTTGCCGGCCCGAAGCGGTTGATCAGCGAGTAGTCGCTGCGCCAGCCGATTTCGGTTTCTTTCTCGTCGACGGTGATCAACCGTTCCCGGACAGGAATCCCGCCGGCCGGCGTGCCGTCCGGCACGAGGTCCGGGTAGGCCTCGCCCTCGGAGCTGGTCTTGTCGCTGTCGCGAAAATAGATCTTGTTGGTCCACTCGCCGTTGTCGCCCACGAGCCGCCGCCAGGTGAACCCGAGCAGGCCGAGATCCTGCTCGGAATCGATCAGCGCCACGTCTTCGAAGTTCGGTGACTCGAGCACGTTGTCGATGTCGCGGGTGTAGGTTTCCGGCGCGGCGATGGCGAGCACCTCGAAACTGTTGCGGTCGTCGACCTCGGTGACCGTCTTCAGGATGAAATCGGAAAGCTCGGGCTGACCGATATCCTTCTCGTCGATCATGTCGAATACCCGACCGAAATCGAAGCTGCGGGCTGTCAGGAACAGCGTGGTGTCGTCGTGGAATCCGCTCGGCCCGTCGTAGCCGAGCTCGAATCCCGCGATATCGATGCGCAGGCTCGCGCTCGGCGTCGGGCTGCCGCCCACGACGTCGAGCTGCAGCAGCGAGCCCGAGCGGCCGGAATACGCGGCGCTCCAGCCGCCCGGTGAAAACTCGGCGCCCTGGATCGAATTGGGTGCGAAAATCGAGAAGCGGCCGCCGCCGCCGATGTCTTCCTCTTCGCCGAGTGTCTGGTCGAAGTGCACCACCTTGTCGAAGGGCAGGCCGTCGACGAAGATCAGGTTGTCGCGCGGGCCGCGGCCGCGCACCGAAAAGTTGGCGAAGTCACCGGTCGATATCAGGCCGGGCAGGCCGTCCAGCGCCCGCATCACGTCGCTGCCGGCGCCGACGGCGCTGCGCAGCTCCTCGCGGTTGAGATAGGTTGAACTGACGGCGGCGTAGGGATCTGCCTGCACCGCGCGCGCGACCACCACGACCTCGTCGAGGCCCTCGTCGATCGGCAGCATTTCGATACGCACCGGGGTGGTGCTGCGCGCAACCACGCGAATGCTCGGTTCGAGCGCCTCGACGAAGCCGGCGCCGATGGCGTTCAGGGCGTAAAGGCCCGGCTCGAGTTCCATGATCCGCACGACGCCGTCGCTGTCGGTCGCCGCCGTCGATGTCTCACCGTTCCTCGCGGTTATGGTGACGCTGACGCTCTCGAGCGCGCGCCGCGTCTCCGCATTCACGACCCGGACCTCGATGCCGGTGTCGCTGGCCGCCGCGGGCGATACCGGCGCGATCCAAAGCCCGAACAGTGCTGCCGCAAGGCAGGCTTTCATCCTGAATATCATGGCTGTATTCACCTCTCCGATGCGAACACAGACTACCGGGGCGGTATCAACCCCGGGTGACAGTTTCGTAACGGCTTGTATCTAAATGTCTCGCGCTCAGGGTCGGCGCGGCTCGAAGTCGTCGCGCTGCACTTTGCCGTTGGCAATCGTGAGAAATGACGACTCGGGTACCTCCTGCCAGGCATCCGCCAGGCTGGTCAGCGGTTCCGACACGATAGCGCAGGTCTTCGACGAGACACGGTCGGCTTCCGGCGTGATTTCCTCCAGCGCTTCCGGCTCCGCGCTATGGAACAGCGTGCGCGAGTCACGCGCGCTCGAATAACGTACCGCGTAGAGGTTTTCGCCGTCGCTGATGCCGAGCGTCATCTGCAGCGGTTCTTCGATGCCGTGCTTCTCGCCGATCATCTCGATGAAACCCGCCATCCGTGCCAGGCCACTCGCGACATCGCTCGCCATGCCGAAAGTCAGGGCCAGGTGGAACATGAGTTCCGAATCGGTTGTACCTTCGATCGAGTTGAAGAGCTCCGGCGCAACGGCGAACAGCAGCTCGCGCCGGATCTTCTCGAAACTTTCGATAGCGCCGTTGTGCACGAACAGCCACTTTCCATGACTGAACGGGTGGCAGTTGCTGCGCTGAATGGCACCGACCGTGGCTGCCCGGATGTGGGCCACGAACAGTGACGCCTTAATCTGCTGCGACAGGGCGCGCAGGTTGCTGTCGTTCCACGCCGGCCGCACGTCCCTGAAGACGCCCGGGAACTCGCGGTCGTTGTACCAGCCGATGCCGAAGCCGTCGCCGTTGGTCGTCGTTTCGCTGGACTTCGCGCGCAGGCTCTGGTCGATCAGCGAGTGTTCCGGCTCGAAAATGGCTTCGTGGAGATAAATGGGCGTGCCCGAGTAGGCGATCCAGCGGCACATGGCGCTCTCCCGTGGAGGCAGGGGAACCCGATGATAACGGAGCCGGACCAACCGATCTGTAGCGGATTTCAGCTAGAATCAGAGGTGTCGGCACCAGCAACCGGAGCGACACCATGCAGGACACTCTCCGCAAATTGCGCAGCATCGCCAACGATGCCACGCTCAACCCCGCCCAGAAGGCGCGCTACCTGTCGCTCGAGGCCGAAAACCTGCTGCCGTACCCGTCGCTCGACGCCGAGACGCGGCAGGCGCTCGACGAGCGTGTTATCTGCGACATGTACGAGGGTCACGCGCCGTACAAGCCGCGCTACGTGCTGCCCGACTACAGCGTCGTCCTGCAGCGGGGTAGCGAATACCTGGAACTGCCGGCGCCGGCGACGCTCGACGAAGCCATCAACACGCTGATGATCGCCTATCACCACGTGCCCTCGGTAACGGGCATGCCCGTCTACATCGGTCAACTCGACGAACTGCTGCTGCCGTTCTGTGCGGACGTCGGCGACCACGATCTGTACGAGAAGATCAGGCTCTTCTGGCGTTACCTCGATCGCACGCTGCCCGACGCCTTCATGCACGCCAACATCGGCCCGACGGACAACCGCGTCGCGCGGACGATCCTGCGCGTCGACGCCGAACTCAAACAGATCGCACCCAACCTGACCCTGCTGTACGACCCGCAGACGAGCGGCGAGGAAATTCTCGCGATGGCGGGCAGGAATATCGCCGAGTGCTGCAAGCCGCACATCGCCAATCATCTCGTTCACGCGGACGCGTTCGACGAGCGCGGCTACGGCATCGTCAGCTGTTACAACGTCTTGCCGCTGGCCGGCGGAGCGTCCACCCTGACGCGGGTCAACCTGAAAGAGGTGGCCTCCCGGGCCGGCAGCGAGGCCGACTTCTTCGCCGTGACCCTGCCGCATTACCTCGAACTGAACTTCCGGCTCACCCAGGCCCGCATCGATTACCTGTTCGACGAGTCCGGCTTCTTCGACAGTTTCCTCGTGAAAGAGGGTTGGATCGACACAGACCGTTTTACCGCCATGTTCGGTGTTTTCGCCATGGCCGAAGCGGTCAACGTACTGCAGGACAAGGAAGGCCGCGATGGCCGCTACGGATTCGACGAGACCGCGAATAAGCTCGGCCACCGCATCTCGGCAGCGATTGCGGAAGCGGTTCGGAACCGGCCGCTCGACAAGGTCTGGCGCGGCCGTGCGTTGCTGCATTCGCAGGCCGGGCTCAGCGACGACAGCGACGCGACGCCCGGCGTGCGCATCCCTTACGGCACCGAGCCGGACCCGGTCACCCACGTACAGGCGCTGGCGCCGCACCACCAGTATTACGAAGCGGGGATCAGCGAGATCCTGACTGTGGACGAGAGCGTCACCAACAATCCCGAAGCGCTCGTGCAGCTGTGCAAGGGCGCGTTTGCGAGCGGCTTCCGCGAGTTCACGGTGAACGTCGCGAGCAACGATCTCGTGCGCGTCACGGGTTATATGGTCCGGCTCTCGGACATCCGCAGGTTCAGGGAAAAGCAGGGTTCGCGCACCAACACGACCGTGCTCGGAGCGGAAGCCGCCGAGCTCACCGGGATACTTGATCGCAAGCCGCGCGTGGTGGGCAATGAACTCTATCCGGGCTACGGTCAGTAAGGTCCTCACGTACTCGATCGTGGACGGGCCCGGCAACCGGCTCGTCATCTTCCTGCAGGGCTGTAACTTCGACTGTTCCGCCTGCCACAACCCGCACACCATCGGTGAGTGCAATCATTGCGGTGACTGCATACCCGCCTGCCACGCGGACGCACTGTCGCTCGTCGACGGCAGGATCGCGTTCGACCCGCTTGCCTGCGACCAGTGCGACGATTGCCTCGAAGCCTGCCCGATCGACGCCAATCCCATGGTGCGCGAATACAGCGTCGGGGAAATCCTGGCGCTCGCGCGTGAGCACCGGCCGTTCCTGACCGGCGTCACCGTGTCGGGCGGTGAGCCGACGCGGCAGCCCGGGTTTGTCAGCGCGCTGTTCGGGGCGATCAAGGCGGACGAGGCCCTCGACGGTCTCGATTGTTTCATCGACAGCAACGGCAACCTCGGCGCGTCCGGATGGGAGCGGCTGCTGCCGGTTACGGACGGCGTGATGCTTGATATCAAAGGCTTCGACAACGCGCTGCACCGTGAACTGACCGGCAAGGACAACCTGAAGAGCCTGCAGTCGGCCCGACTGCTGCATGAAGCCGGCAAGCTCTACGAACTACGCTTCCTGCTCGTGCCCGGCAAGACCGACGGCGATGCCGAACTGGACGAACTGATCGATTTCGTGAAGACACTCGGCAGCGAGGTGCGGGTCAGGCTCAATGCCTTCCAGCACCACGGCGTGCGGCCGCCGGCACGCGAGTGGCAGCCGATGTCGCAGGCCGGCGTCGGCAGGGCGGCGGCACGGCTGCGCGAGGCCGGCATCCGCAACGTCGTCACGCCGGCCGTGTATTTGTAGCACCTTGCCGGTAACGCAGGATGCGCTCCGCGGCCTGCCCGATATCGTTCCCGAACGACACGATGCCTTCGTCGTGACCGCCCATGACGGCAATGCCCTGAAGCGGGAAATCGGTATCCGCATACAGCCGCTGAAATTCGTGCGCCATCTCCGGGGTGCCGTAGGGGACGCTGCGGGAGGTTGTCGGAATACGATCGATCAACTGCTGCCACAGGTTCGCATCGTGCACGTGAACCACGGCGCGAATGCCGGCGTCGAGCGCGTAGATCGCGGCGTGCGTCAGCGCTTCGGACGAGGCCTGTACCGGCCCCTCGCAGACGACGTGATTCGCGTCGATATCGCACCCAGTGACCCGTGCGTAGTGGTTCTCGTCGGTGTGCGCGATGTGTCCCGTCTGCGTGCCGCTGATGATGAACCTGTGTGAGGCGCCCTCGCGGACGCTGACGTTGCCGAAACCGACGCCGTGCTCGGGGTAATAGCCGATGAGGCCCTGTTCGTGGAGCCGGTTGCGCCACGCGTTGAGCTCGTCGACAGCTTCCGCGGGCAAGGCGCGTGCCTGCCGCCACTCGCACTCGTACTTTGTATACCCTTCGTCGATCACGCGGCGGTGCCCGCGCGTTCGGGGAACAGGCCGGCGAGGCCGTGTTCACTCGCCTCGCATACGCCGCGCTCCGTGATGAGCCCGGTGACGAGTCGCGCCGGTGTTACGTCGAACGCGTCATTCCTGACCGGGGAGCCCTCGGCGACGATTCGCACTTCGCGCACGTCGTTCCCGTCGAGGCCGGACACGTGCGTCACCTCGGACGCACTGCGCTCTTCGATCGGTATGTCGCGCAGACCGTCCGCGATCGTCCAGTCGATCGTCGTCGACGGCAGCGCGACGTAAAAAGGAACATCGTTGTCGTGCGCGGCGAGCGCTTTCAGGTAGGTGCCGATCTTGTTGGCGACGTCGCCGACGCGCGTGGTCCGGTCTGTGCCGGTAATGCACAGGTCCACATGGCCATGCTGCATCAGGTGGCCGCCTGCGTTATCGACAATCACCGTATGAGGAACGCCGCTTCGCGCCAGCTCCCACGCTGTCAGTTGCGAACCCTGGTTACGAGGCCGGGTCTCGTCGACCCAGACGTGAATCGGGATGCCGCGCTCCTGCGCGACGTACATCGGTGCGGTCGCGGTGCCCCAGTTGACGGTCGCCAGCGCGCCGGCGTTGCAGTGGGTCAGTATGTTCACGGGTTCCCCGTTCTTGCGCTCCGCGATGGCGGCGAGCAGTTCTGCGCCGTGCTCACCGATATTGCGCGAGATCGCGACGTCCTCATCGCAGATGGCTTTCGCCTCGGCGCGCAGGCGCGCGACCAGCGCATCGCTGTCCATCGTGCCCGATAACAGTGCAAGCATCCGATCGAGACCCCAGCGCAGGTTGACGGCCGTCGGCCGCGTTGCGGCGAGCGTGTCGGCGGCGGCTCGGATGAATTGCAGCTGGCTTGCCGGCGGCTTCCCCGACTCCCGCGCTTCGACAGCCGCGAGATAAACACTCCAGGCCGCCGTCGCGCCGATCAGAGGGGCGCCGCGCACGAGCATCTCGCGGATGGCGAAGGCCCCGTCCGAGTGACTTCTCAGGTCGACGACCTCGTAGCGATGGGGCAGGCGCCGCTGATCGATGATCTGCACGGCTGCGGGATCGTCGGGATGCAGCCAGATCGTTCGGAAGTTCTCGCCCGGGGTGTTGCTCATGCGCGCAGTTTCAGGATGTTTTGGTCAGGGTCGATCGCGCCCGATCGCGCCAGGGCGCCGCCGCGCGGCAGGGTGTTGTAAATGTCGAGGTACTTGCGCCCGGTCGCATCGTGCAGCCACACACCTTCGCCGCGAACGGGATGCACCGGATCGTCGTAGTTCAGCCGGTAGGCCGGCCCGAGCAGCTTGTCGCGACGCCCGAGCAAATCGTCAGTCTTGGTTTCCACAGTGTTCCTGCATCTCACGCGTGACCGCGGTTGGCGGCCTTCGCCCGAATGTCTTAAGCATATGCAGCGCACGAGCCGCGCTACGCAGGATGTAAGCCTGATTGTCAGGATACATCGACGCGCGCCAGTGCGAAATGACCAGGGTAGTCACGCTGCGGATCGTGATGAGGTACGGCAGGAGCGCGAACTCGTCTGCCGTGAGCGGTGCAACCGCGTTATAACCGCGCAGGAACTCGAGCATGTCGGCAAGCGAACCATCGTTCCTGCGGCAAAGATAGGCCGATGCTACCGCCGCGTCGACGACGAGTGGCGAGTCGATCATATCGCCGAAGTCGATGATGCCCGCTACCTTGCGATCGTCACGGGGGTCGAAGAGTACGTTGCCAGGGTTCAGGTCGTTGTGAATGACCTGCCAGCGCAGCGCTGGCAACCGTGGCGAGACCACCTCTGCGAATGTGTCGATGTGCTCACGGAGGACATCGCGCAACGCCGTGTCGGTAACCGTGTCAAGCAGGTCACGCAGGCGCTCCGCCTGCTTGATGTCCCAGAGCAGGGGGTAGTCGCTCGCGGGGTGTTCGAAATCGCGGAGCGCCTTGCCGAGCGATGCGAGTGTCTCGCCCATGCGGTAGAGAGCGATCGGGTTGAGTTCGTCCGGCCGGCGCATAACGCCGGGCAGCCAGCTCAGCACGCGGGCGCTATGAGCATGTCCACTATCTGCCGAAACCCGGATCCGTGTGTGTCCGTCCACGGTTCGAATGACGCGCGGCACCAGTCCGGCGACCGGCGAATTCTCCAGGTGCAGCAAAGCGGCTATCTGGAAGTCCGTGATTGGTTCGATCTCGGCGGAATTCGCAATCTTCAGAACGTACTTGTCCGCCGGCGTTGTTCGCAGCAGGTAGTTCTGGTCGCGTTCGCTGTCCTGTGATTCGAGTATTCCCTCCAGGCCGTAATGCTCCCGGAGCAGTTTCGCCGCATGCGCTTCGGACAGGGCCGGAGGGCTTGTCGTTAGCAAGGTAAAAGCGTCTGCAGGCTGTGCATTGGTCATCGCGCGAAACAGTCTGTAACAAATTCAGGCAATTCGGAAATTCGCCGGAAACATCTTCGCGGCACATTTCTATCGTGGGTCGGCGATCTCCATTCGATACTGCCACAAAAGAGCCTGGAGAGAGCGACGGGGAGCACGAGTGATTAACGGAGGATCGACAAATGAGACACAAACTTTCCATCAGCATCATCCTGGCGTCGATGCTGGCAATCACCTTCCTGACCGCTGATGCCCAACAGGGGCAGGGCGGCGGTGGCAGCGGCGATCGCGACCAGCAAATGGACCAGGATCGTGACTACGACCGCGATATGGACCGCGACCAGACCTACGACCGTGACATGGACCAGGACCGGGATCGTACCCGGGACTACACCACCACCGATTCCATGGACCGGGATCGAGACCGGGATCGAGACCAGGCCAGCGGACATGACCAGGACCGGGATCGTGTTCAGGATCGTGACCGCCTCCACGTGACCGATCCGGCAAGCCTGAGAGACGAAGACATCTACGGTAGTGCGCTGATGTCCGAAGAGGAGCTGAGGCAATATCGCAATCAGCTCGTGAACATGGAGACCGTCGAGGCTCGCGAGCAGCACCAGACCAGGCATGAGGCAAAAATGCAGGAGCGCGCGCAATTGCAGGGCAAAGACCTCGTGCCTCCGGGCCAGGGGCCCGTCTACGGCGGCGAGTTGATGACCGTGCAGGAGCGCAATGAGTACCGCGAGCAGCTGCGCCAAATGGACTCGGAAGACGAAGTCGAGAAGTTCCGGGCGCAGCATCGTGAGCAGATGGAGCTGCGGGCAAAAGCCCTTGAGCTCGATATCGAGGAAGCCGAATAACCCCGTCCCCCGTATTCGGTGACCTCCTGATTGGGGGCCGGTAATTGTCCGGCCCCCCTTTTCCAGGGAGACCAGCATGAAGCGAGTGCAGACAAGTTCATTGCTCGGCTGCCTGATTCTGCTTTTAAGCGTGGCGGTGGCGGAAGACGAAAAGCCCCGACTCACACTCGCGGCCGGCGCGGAATACACGACGGGCACCTACGGCGGTGATCAAGCCATCGAGGACTTCTACGTGCCACTCAAGGCGACGATCGATTACAGGCGCCTTTCATTCCGACTTACCGTGCCCTACCTCAGCGTCAGGGCACCCGAGGGAACGGTAGTGACGGGCCCGGGGGGCGAACCGATCCCCGGCACCGGCGAAATCGTTACCAACAGCGGCATAGGTGATGTGATCGCCAGCGTCACGGTCCTTGACGTTATCCGAAATCGGCGCCTGGGGTTCGCCATGGATCTCACCGGCAAGGTCAAGTTCGGAACGGCCGACGTCGAAAACGGGCTCGGTACCGGCGAGAATGATTTCACGGTGCAGGCAGATTTCCTCAAGTTCGCGGATCGGTTTACCTGGATCGGTTCGATCGGCCATAAGTTCCGCGGCCAGCCGCCCGGCACCGTGCTCGACGATGCCTTCCTGGCTTCCGCCGGCGGCATTTACAAGGCCACCCGCGACGCAAGGCTCGGCATGTTTTTCGACTACCGCGAGTCGTCGATAGGCGCGGACCCGACGCAGGAACTCAGCTTGTTCCTATCGAACCGGCTCAGTGCCGACTGGCGTCTGCAGCTGTTTGCCTTCAAAGGACTTACCGACAGCGGCGCTGACTGGGGTGCCGGTTTGCACGTCAAACGTTTTCTGCCGGCGCTGCGCTGACGATCCACACAGTCCGAAGCGCTGACCTGGTGGCAGGGAGAGCCTGGCTACCGTCCCGCCGCCGTCACGTGGGAGCAACTGTATCGTCCAGCCGTGTTTCAGCGCGAGCTGATTGGCAATTGCAAGGCCGAGACCGCTGCCCCCGGGCGACTGGCTGCGAGCCTCCCCGACGCGATGGAACGGTCGAAACACGGCCTGCAACTCATCGTGTGGAATGCCGGGGCCACGATCGCATATCTCGATAGCGACCGCGTCGTCGGTACAGTGCAGCTCGACGTCGATGGGGTTGCCATTTCCGTGCTGCGCCGCGTTCTTCAGCAGGTTCGCCAGCACCCGTTCGAGGGCGACCGCGTCGGCGAAATACACGCAAGGCGGGTCGTTGCGGTGCAAATTCAGCTCGGACCCTTCGAGTTTCAGATCGGCGGCCAGCGATTCGATCACCTGCCAGAGGTCCAACTGGACAGGGCACTCGCCATCGACGCCCCGCGAAAATTGCAGGAATTGCCCAATCAGGCTGTTCATCGTGTCCAGGTTGTGGCGGATTCGCTCGACCAGTTCGGGGTTCGAGTCCTGGTCCAGCATCTCGACTGCGAGACCGAGGCGGGTCAGCGGGGTGCGAAGATCGTGCGAAATGCCGGCGATCATCACCGTGCGGTTTTCCGAGAGTTGCTGCAGGTCGGACGACATCCGGTTGAATGTCCTCGCAAGGCTGACAATCTCCTCGGGACCCTCTTCGAGGATCCGCGGCGGGTTTCCTCCACGCGCGAGCTTTTTCACCGCCAGCGATAATCGATCGAGGGGTCGGACGACCCTGCGTACTTCGAACAGACTCGCGAGCAGGGTAAGCAATGCACCGACGCAGATTGCGAGGATCAGCACAACGGGCGGATTGATTCCGAGCCGTTGCTTGTCGAAGCCCAGCCTGTAGATTTTGCCGTGGGCCGGCACGTCCACCCAGATGATCGGGCTGTCCGCCGATTCGACGATGCGCAGGTCCTCACCCGCCTGCTCATGGAGCGCCTCGTGAAAAAACGGGTAGAACGGCAGGTTTGATGTGGTTTCGAACGATTCGAAGGGTTGTTCGGCAACGATCAAGCCATGGTCCTGCAGCAACCGGTCTTTCAGTTCCGCGTGCATGTCTACGGGCAGGCTCTGCAACGAATGAGCCGCCGCGACGATAATCCCGGCGAAATCCTCTGCATGTCGTTTAGCCATCGGGTTGTAGACGAAGTACACGGCGGCAGTCATGGATATCGCCATGAAAGCGAGCAGCGTGAGTGCGATGGTGATCGCCGTGCGTCCGAGCAACGAGCGCGGATAGAGAGTCATGGCACGTCCCCTTTGGGGGTGAACTGGTAGCCGATGCCCCAGACCGTCCTGATGAGCTTCGGGTTGGACGGGTCGTCTTCCATCTTGTGTCTCAGGCGTGTAACCCGCACGTCGATGCTGCGGTCGAAGGGGTCCCGGTCGCCGCCACTCAGGCAGTCCATGATCAGGTCCCTGCTGAGCACCCGGTTAGGGTGACTGACGAACACCTGCAGGAGGTCGAACTCCGCCTTCGAAAGATCCACCTCAGCGGTGCCGCGGTAGAGAACGCGCCGTTCACCGTCAAACCGAAATTCGCCAAACTCATGGCCCGTACCTTGGTCCGGGTGGGGCCCGGCAGAGGGACTGCTGCGGCGCAAAACCGCCCGGATGCGCGCCAGAAGCTCCCTGGGGTTGAAGGGCTTGGGCAGGTAGTCATCGGCACCGACCTCGAGTCCGACGATGCGGTCGAGTTCTTCGCCGCGGGCCGAGATCATCACGATGGGCAGCTTGTGGTCGCTCTGCAGGCGCCTGGCGATAGACAGGCCGTCCTCGCCGGGCAGCATCAGGTCGAGTATGACCAGGTCTGTCGAATTATCGGCGAGCCAGGCGTCCATCGTCTTGCCGTCCTCGACGACGGCAACGTCGAATCCCTGCTGCCCCAGGTAAAGCGACAGGAGGTCGCGAGTTTCCTCGTCGTCGTCTACGACCAGCAGATGTGAATCGCTGGCGTGAGTGTCACGTCGTCCAGCGTCCATAGGAAACACACTGTAACAATTTCACACCGTTCGGAAATACGTAGGAAACACGACTGAGTGACGCTTCCTACAGTGGCCGAGATACAACCTCTTCAGCCACTGAGCACCAATTCAAGGAGGTGTACATCATGAAGACCAGACTGCTTCTTACATTACTCGGCGCGCTCGCAGTCGGCGCCGTCGGCCTGAGCGGCGATACGCTCGCCCAGGGACGCGGCGGTGGCGGCGGCGGGGGCGGCGGAGGTGGTGGCGGTGGCGGAACGCCCGAGCCACCGGACTACGGCGACCTTGTCATCCTCTACAGGGATGCAGGCGGCGTGCCCATTACAGACGCTGCTATGTGCCAGCAACCGATCGGCTTTCCCGCAAACGTTGGCTGCCCTGCCGATGACCTGATTTGGAATGACATCGACGAGGTTTGGCTCGTTCCGACCGATCCGGCAACCTGTGCGATCGAGCCGGAATTCGCGACCTGCGTTGAAGAGGCGGACTTCGGCCGCGTCAACCTGTCGCGTGCCTCGGACAGAGTCCTGGCATCGCAGCTTCAGGACGTGCTGGTGAACCTCGCGATTGCCGACTGCACATCGCTGGATGCGGCAGGCCGGATGGTTTACAGCCGCTACGTCGGCGATGTGCTGGTAACCAGCACGATCGATTCGCCGCTGCAGAACCTCGCGGTTTACAAGTACCTGATGCTGGACGGCCAGATCGGCGTGCCGCTGCCGCAAGGTGCGGGCGTACTCGAAACTGCCGCCAGGGGCTTCGGCGTTGCGATGGACAAGGCGGGCCAGGTGAACATCGACCTGCTCGTCTACCTGAACCAGATCATGGGACTGACTGATCCCAATGTCGATACCTATCTATTCAAGGTGGATAAAGATATCAAGATGGAAGTGATGGGTAACATTGAGGTCGTCAAGAAATGGTTCCTGGACTACACTCGCCTCGCCGACGGTACGGCCACCGGTTACTACTATGACCGGCAGACGAACTTCGCCGGAGCGGCTCCGGCAGGACTGCCGTCGCCGGCGTATCTCCCGCCACCCCCGGACGTACCACAAACCGGCATGTTCGAGTTCCTGCAGGATCTGGGAGGCGGATCATACCAGGCCGTCGTTGGACCAATAATGACCGCTGTGTTCCTGGACGATCCCGGCTATTCCGGCGGCAATATCGGCGGTTTCGCGGAAGCGGCCGACGATACGCGTGAAGTCATTCACTTCATGCATACGTATGCCGTTCCGGACGCCGACAAGACCCCGGTTCCGTGCACGCCATTACCGGACCCGACCGACGAGTTTGACCTCTCGATTAGCGCGAAGTCCGGGCTGAAGGTGCCGAAACAGGTCGTCGCGACGACGGAAGGCCGCGAGTTCGTGGTTACCGTCGCGAATGCCGGACCGGATACGGCAGCGGGCATACTCACCGTCACCGCCAATACGGATGCCGGTGGGGACGTCCTCGTCGATGGTCTGCCTGGCCCGTTCGTGTGGGAGTTCGACGGAATCGTGCCGGGCCTGAGTTTCAGCACGGGCACGGTCTACTTCACCATCGGCGAGCCGCATGAATCCGCCAAGATCACGTGGACAGCGGTGGTCGAGCCGGCGGCTGGGACTGAGGATCCCTACATGGGTAACAACGCGGTATCAGCGGTCAGCAACGTCCGGGTAACCGGAGGAGGCGGCGGCCACTAGGCCACGCTCGCTCTTTATAACAACGCCAGCTGACGACAGCAGGCAAAACACCCCGGGCCGCAAAGGCCCGGGGAACCAGGAGGACAGCCATGAACCCCAGGTACAAGAAATCCCTGTATCTGTTGGTGGCGGCAGCGGTGGTAACAGGTACTGCAGTCGCGGACGAAAAGGAGAGCGTCTTCCAATGGAACACCGTCATTAACAACAACGACTTGATGCCGTTTGCACGGGGACGAACTTTCAACAGTTACAACCCACCCTCGGTCAACACCAGGGGCATGGTCGTCGTGCGGGCGCGCAGCCGCGGCGGACCGCCGCTCGGGCCCGCGACGCATGGCATCTACACGCGCGACATGGGGCAGGCGGACAGCGAAATCGTCCGGGTTCTCGACAGGACCACGTTCGTGCCCGAACCGAACGATCTGGGATCGACATTTATCGAAACGCCGTCGTTCCCGCGTATCGACATGCATACGAACACGATCGCGACACGCGGCAATCATCAACCGGTGCATCGCTACTACGAACCCGACGGTACAGAAACCCGTGCCGGCACGACCGGTATCTACAGTAACCCGTATGACGGCGAGCTGATAACAGGTGCCGCCAAGCTCGGCCACGTTCAGGAGTTCGATTTCTTCGGTGTGCCGGGAAAGACTCTCGTTCCGTTTGAAGTTTTCCCGGGCGCACCCTCGATAACGAATGGCAACATCATCGCGTTCAAGGGCAATTATTCAGAAGGCGGCACGGAGAAGACCGGCGTCTTCTTCCGGCGTGTGTTACCGGAGCCTGCCGGCGGATTGCACCCGGCGTTTCACATCGCCAGCACCGAAACCTATATTCCCGGCACCAGGACGTACTTCGGTTCGACTGCACCGCCAAACGCAGCCGATCACAAGGTCGTATTTGCCGGTTTCGACAACGAGTGGGCCCCGGCATTGGGCGGCATCTACATGGCGCCGCTCGCGCCTACCCCGAGGCTCAGGACACTGGTCAGCATCGGACAGCGCGTCCCCGGTGATGCGACCAAGGCCCGTTTCAATGCGCTCGGCGAAGGCATCGCCTTCGACGGCCGCTACGTCGGCTTCTGGGGCGCCTGGGGCACGGAGACCCGCTCGCTCAAGCTTTACTGCCCGACAGAAGGCAACAAGGACCGCAGGGCCTACTGCAACAAAGCGCTGGTCTGCGAGGACACGGGCGAGCTGAAGGGTGACCCGGGCAGCATCTGTGACGACACGGGCTGCTACCAGGAACGCGAAGTTCCGGTTAACCAGGGCATCTTCGTCCACGACACGCGGACGAAACGTACGCACCTGCTGGCGAAAACCGGTAAGGGATTCGACGACTTCCTGTTCTGGAACTATGCGGGCAAGGCGCCGTGCACGGGCGGTGGCCACCACGGCAACGGCGAGGAAGGCGGCGAAGAGGACGGCGAGTCCGTCCGCTGGCGCTCATCGGCGTATCTCGCGGTGTCGAGAAATACTGGTGCGACCTTCAGGAGCGCCTTCAAGGCGCGCACGGCCGGTGTCGACGGTATCTACCTGAGAGAAGGTCCGGGCCGGTCACCGTTCCTTACTGTTGCCGATACGACCATGGACGGTCAACTGCTCGATCCCGAAGCGCCGGTCGATTCGAAAATCATCGAGGTCGGCATCGAGCGCGAAGGACTGCGTGGCGACTGGCTCGCCATCAACGCCAAGATGGGATTCGAAGGCGCTGAAGAGGAAGACGACATGGCGGGTATTTACATTACCGAGCTGGACCCGCGTACCTGTTGCCGGGCGCCAGCCGCGAACTAGGTGCTCCAAGGGCAGGGACTTGCTGAAGAGTCCCGGGAGCACGACAAATCGCAGGGAAAACGATTTGTGGCACTTGAGTGCCGCCCCGGGCGAGGCGCAAGATGCGCCTCGCCTGCTTCGTATCAGTGAAGCGTGCGCGCGGCCTTGTCGCCGTCTTCTGTTTCCGCGTCCGGGCTCAGCGCCTCGACAGGTTCTTTCTCGGGCTCGGCAGTGACCGGCTCGTCAGACGACTCCGCGACCGCTTCGGCGGGCTGGTCTTCGTCCGCAAAGTCCCGGGGCGCCGGCGCTTCCTGCTCTTCGGCGATCGATTCCAGTATCGCTGTCGGCGCGAACGACAACTTGGTGTCGAGCGCGTCGCGATCGCACAATGAGTCGGCGCCGCCCGCCATGTGCTCGTAGAGCTCGCGGTACTCGCGGCCGATGGCCTTGAAGTGCTCCGCCGTCTGGCCGAAATGCTGCGTCACCTCGTGCCGGTAGTCGTCGAACTGCTGTTGAATCTCGTCGGCCCTGGCGGACTTGCCGCGCAACCGAAGCTGCGAGAACCAGAACCCCAGCCCGATGCCGGCGGCCAGAAAGCCGATAGCGCCCAGTACGATCAGTGTCGTTTCACTCATGGATTGCCCTCCGCGATGTGCCCTCTGATGTTAAAGAATGTAGGTAAACAATGCTATTTCATCGGCAAAGCGCTTGTGGGAGCATCGGTCCTCCACAACAGAGAAAGGGGAAGTCATCATGGGATTTGCACTATCGGACATGACGTTGACGAGCTCCGCTTTCGAGGACGGCGGGCCCATACCCACCCGGCACACCGGTGAAGGCGAAGACGTCTCGCCCGCATTGTCGTGGAGCAAGGTGCCGGAGGGCACGCGCTCCTTCGCGCTGATCTGCCACGATCCGGACGCGCCGCT
>CBDUCE010000015.1:0-24905 GCA_965365575.1 uncultured Gammaproteobacteria bacterium | reverse complement strand
ACGGGTTTTTCATGCTGCCGAACACGACACACCGCTACCGCGACTGGAAACCCGAAGGACATGGGGAAGTCGATATTCACGATGCCATCGAGCAGTCCTGCGACGTGTATTTCTACGAGATCAGTAACGACATTGGCATCGATCGCATGCACGACTATCTCGCCCGCTTCGGCCTCGGCAGCGAGACCGGTATCGACGTCGTCGGTGAGCGTTCCGGACTGGTGCCGTCCACGGAATGGAAACGCAAGGCGTTCCGCAAACCCACCGACCAACGCTGGTACCAGGGTGAGACGGTCATCGCGTCCATCGGCCAGGGATATATGCTGGCAACGCCACTGCAGCTCGCGACGGCGACCGCGGCGCTCGCGACACGCGGTGTCCGCTACGAGCCGCATATCGTTGCCGCGTGGGAGGACCCGTTGACGAGCGAGCGCACGCTTGCAAGCCCCGTGAGACTCGATGACGTCGAGCTTGATGACGATACGCATTGGGACGAGGTCATCGGCGCCATGAACAGCGTGATGCAGGGTACGCGCGGCACCGCGCGCGCCGTGGGCAGCGGCGCACCGTACAGCATGGCCGGGAAAAGCGGCACGGCGCAGGTGTTCTCGGTGGGCCAGGACGAGGAGTACGACGAGGATGAGGTTGCCGAGCGGCTCAAGGATCACGCCTTGTTTATCGCCTTCGCGCCGTTGGAAAACCCGCAGATAGCGGTCGCGGTCATCGTCGAAAACGGCAGCAGCGGCAGCGGCGTCGCGGCGCCGATCGCGAAAGCCATCATGGACAACTACCTCGGGTACGATGATGCGGCTGACTGAGACACAGCGGCTCGGAACCGGCAAAGCCGCACCGCTCAGCGAGTTCACGCGGGCGCTGCGGCGACTGCACCTGGACGGCCCGCTCCTCGGCGGGCTGCTCCTCATCTGTGCCTTCGGCCTCGTGGTGCTGTACAGCGCCGTCGGGGAAAACATGCGGCTGTGGCTGAACCAGGTGGTCCGCCTCGGCATCGCGCTGGTCGCGATGCTCATCGCCGCGCAGTTCTCGCCGGACTTCCTGCGACGCTGGACGCCGTGGGCTTACCTCGGCGGCCTGGTGCTCCTCGCACTCGTACTCGTTATCGGCGAGGTCAGTCAGGGCGCGCAGCGCTGGCTTGATCTCGGTATCCGCTTCCAGCCATCCGAAGTCATGAAGCTCGCTGTGCCAATGATGGCGGCCTGGTACCTGCACGACCGCCAGATTCCGCCGCGGCTCAGCCAGATCATGATCATTGCCCTTATCATTATTGCGCCAACGATTCTCATCGCCCGCCAGCCGGATCTCGGCACCGCGTTGCTCATCGCCGCGTCGGGTGTGATCGTCGTCGTGCTCGCCGGCCTGCCTATTCGCCTCATGGTGGCACTCGGGGTGATGTCGGTCCCGGGCGCCTACGCGCTGTGGAATTTCATGCAGGACTATCAGAAGCAGCGCGTGCTGACCCTCCTGAACCCGGACAGCGATCCGCTCGGCGCAGGCTACAACATCATCCAGTCCAAGATCGCGATCGGTTCCGGCGGCCTTTTTGGCAAGGGCTGGACCAATGGTTCGCAGGCACAGCTCGAATTCCTCCCGGAACGCGACACCGATTTTATCTTCGCGGTCATGGGCGAGGAACTCGGGCTGCTGGGCGTCCTTACGCTGTTGTCGCTTTACCTGTTCGTCGTCGCGCGCGGGCTGTTCATCGCTATCCAGGCCCATAGTACCTATGCGCGCCTTCTCGCCGGCTCCATCAGCCTGACATTCTTCGTTTATGTGTTCGTGAACACGGCGATGGTCACCGGGCTCGTTCCCGTCGTCGGCGTGCCGCTGCCGCTCGTTTCGTTCGGCGGAACGTCGATGGTGACGCTGATGGCCGGTTTCGGTATTCTCATGTCGATCCATACCCACCGGAAACTGTTGCCGCAATAATGATATTACGATTGCTCGCGGGCATTGCCCTCTGCTTCTTTTCCGTCGCCAGCGCGCTGGCCATCGATCTCGATCAGCCGGAGGTGGAGGCATTCATCGACGCCATGGTCAAGGAGCATGCTTTCGATCGCGAGGAACTCCGCGATACGCTCGGCGCCGCCGAGGTCAAGCAATCGATCCTCGACGCCATTGCGCGCCCCGCCGAGAAGACCAAGAGCTGGGCCGAGTACCGCGAGATCTTTATGACGCCTGAACGTGTCCAGGCCGGCGCACAATTCTGGGCCGACAACGAGGACGCGCTACGGCAAGTCAGCGAGTCGAGTGGCGTGCCCATCGAGATGCTCGTGGGCATCATCGGCGTCGAAACCTACTTCGGCCGGATCACCGGCAGCTTCCGGGTGCTCGATGCGCTGTCTACGCTGGCCTTTTCCTATCCGCCCCGCGCGAAGTTCTTCCGCCGCGAACTCGAGGAGTACCTGTTGCTCGTCCGCGAGGAAGGCATGGACCCCACTGACGCCACGGGTTCTTACGCCGGCGCAATGGGACGCCCGCAGTTCATGCCGTCGAGCTTTCGCGCGTATGCCATCGATGCGACCGGTGACGGTAAACGCGACATCTGGAACGACTGGACGGATGTTGCCGGCAGCATCGCGAACTACTTCCTGGAACACGGCTGGAAATCGGGCGAAGACGTCGCGGCGCGGGCATCGCTCGGGGACAGCTGGCAGGGACCGGTCCCGGAACCCAGAAACACGCTCAAGCCCAGTGAGACCATAGCGTCGCTGAGCCGCAAGGGCGTGATGTTCGTCACCGACCTGCCTGGCGACAACAAGGGCGAGTTACTCACCTATGAAGGTGCCGACGGTCTCGAGCACTGGGTCGGCTTTCATAATTTCTTCGTCATTACGCGTTACAACCGCAACGTGATGTATGCGCTGGCCGTGCACCAGCTCGGCCAGGAGATCGCGCTCGAGGTGAGCCGCAGTGCATCCTAGCCGCATCGCAACCGGCTTCCTCGCGCTCGCCGCGCTGTCGCTGGCTGCCTGCGGCGGCAACCTGCGCGACAGCGCTCCCTCCGGGAGCGTCTCGATACCCGACCTTCCCGCGGATCCGGTGCCGCGCCCCGAGCCGCGCAGCCGCTACGGCAACGGACCGGTGTACGAGGTGTTCGGCGAAACCTACCGCGTCATGGACAGCAGTTCGGGTTACAGGGAGCGCGGCGTCGCATCCTGGTATGGCAAGAAGTTTCACGGCCGCCTGACGTCGAACCGCGAGCCCTACGACATGTACGAGATGACGGCGGCGCACAAGACGCTGCCGCTGCCCACGTACGTGAAAGTGCGAAACCTTCGCAACAACAAGAGTATCGTCGTGCGCGTCAACGACCGCGGCCCTTTCGTGCACAACCGCATCATCGATCTGTCTTACGCCGCGGCACTCAAACTCGACATGGTTCGCGACGGTACCGGTCTCGTCGAAGTAACCGCGATCACATTCGACGAATCGCCAGGCGACCGGCCGGTGCGAGTCGTCGAGCCCGCCGAGCCGCCTGCGCCAAAGCCGGCACCGGATGCGCAGCCCGCGACGCAACAGGACAACGACATCTTCGTCCAGGTTGGTGCTTTCGGCGATCGCGCGAACGCGGAACGCCGCCGCTCGGTTCTATTGGCCGGCGGTATCGGCGGCGCCTTCATTTTCGCCGATGAGGCCGCCACACCGCCAATTTACCGCGTCAGGATCGGGCCGATCTCCGGTGTCGATGATTACGATGCGCTGGTCCTGAAGCTCGAGACGCTCGGCGTCACGGACCCCTACCTGGTCCCGCTGTAGACGCAGTTCACATTATCAGGCTCCTCCCCATGCGAAAATCGGACGGATTCGCGCGGGAGAATGCTATGAAACAGGCACTCAGGAATTTTTGTATCGCTGCGGCCGGCCTCACCTTGCTGGCAGCATGCGGCGGCAGCAGCAGCGACAATAACGGTGGACTGACCGGTGGCGTACCGCCCAGCGAGCCAGCCACGATCACGGCGGAAAATGCGCCCCTGATTGCTGGCACGGTTGCCGAAGTGGCCATGGGACAGGGCGTGTTCTCGTCGATCTTCGCTCCGGCTATCCCGATCGGGTCGATCGGCGTCGACGCTGCGGTTTCGCCCGTAATGAAACCGGTATTCTCTGCGGTGATGAAGACGGCCAGCCCGTCACAGCTGTATGCCACGACCGCGGGCCGGGAGCCTTGCGCGGTATCCGGCACCGTCGACGTAACAATCGACTTCACGAACCCGGAACAACCCTCTGTCAACGACAGCTTCGATTTCCAGTTTTCGGACTGCGACGACGGCTCTGGCGTCGTTGTCAATGGCGGCATGACGATAACGATCGCCTCTATTGGCGGTGACGTGGCGTCGGGCAACTTCCTGCTCGGCATGCGGATTGAGTTTTCCGCGTTCGCGGTAACCGAGGACGGCGAAACCACCAGCGCAGAGGGCACGATCACCATCGAAATCGATACGACAGATCCGATAATCACAGCGATCACCGTTTCGACCAGTGCGCTCGTGACGACATCGGCGGGTACCGAAGAGGTACTCTCGAACTTCACCGTGCAAATCACCGAAGACGCGTCGACCTTCCCGGTGGCCGTCACGGTCGAAACTTCGTTCACGGTCTCGAGCCCCCGCATCGGCGGCGCGGTTAGCGTTAGTACCACGCTCACGCTGCAGTCCATGGGCGAGGATTATCCGTTTGTCGGCGAGCTGCGTATCGAAGGCGCCGAAGGAGCTGTCATTGTCATGATTGCGCTGGACGCCAATACAGTCCGGCTGGAAATCGACATCGATGGCGACGGAGCCACCGACGAGACCGTGGACATGACCTGGGACGAGCTGATGGCGGCCGCCTGACGGCGCGCCTCCCGGAACGAAAAGGGCCCTCGATCGAGGGCCTTTTTTTTGGGGAGGCTGATTCGCGCCTCGAGAAGCGCTCCTGCAGGTTGCTACCGGCCCTGCAGCAGCGGGTCTGGGCCCGTGACTCCGACTCGGCTGACACATGCGCGGGCCAATAGGGTTAAAATAGCGCCCCGTCCGGATTCCCCGCTGTAATCGAATGAAGCATCTCGCACTTGTTGTATACGTTTTCCTCGCAAGCACCACGGTTTTCGCCCAGGCGCAGCCGGTCCCCGCTCCGCCGATTATCGGCGCCTCGAGCTACCTGATGATCGACGCGAAATCGGGCCGCGAACTCGCTTCGCTGAAGCCCGATACGCCGGTGCCTCCGGCCAGCCTGACCAAGCTGATGACGACCTACGTGGTCTTCCATGCCATCGAGGAAGGGCAGATCACGCTCGACGACGAAGTCACGATAAGCGAGAAGGCCTGGCGCATGCAGGGCTCACGCATGTTCATCGAAGTTGGCAGCCGGGTCCGCGTCAAGGACCTGTTGCTTGGTGTCATCGTGCAGTCGGGCAATGACGCAAGCGTCGCGCTTGCCGAGTACGTGGCGGGTTCGGAAGCGGTGTTTGCCGAGATGATGAACCAGTACGCGCAGGCGCTCGGGATGACGTCCACGCATTTTGTCAACGCGACGGGGTGGCCACACGATGATCATTATTCGACGGCACGCGACCTCGCGATCCTTGCGCGCGCCCTCATCAGGGAGTATCCGGATCACTACCAGTGGCACGCGATCAAGGAGTTCCAGTGGGGCGACATTAAGCAGCCGAACAGAAACCGCTTGTTGTGGCGCGACGACTCCGTCGACGGACTGAAGACCGGCCATACGGAAGCGGCAGGATACTGCCTCGTTGCTTCGGCCGAGCGCGACGGCATGCGCGTCATCTCCGTCGTGCTGGGCACCGGCAGTGACAAGGCGCGCATCGACGGCAGCCAGGCCCTGATCAACTACGGCTTCCGTTTCTTCGAAACGCGCCTGCTGTACGAGGCCGGCGAGGAGATCACTCGAGCCCGCATCTGGAAGTCGGCGAACGAGTACTCGTCGCTCGGCGTGATGGAGGACCTGTATATCACCGTGCCGCGAGGCGCCTACGACTCGCTCGAGTCCGTGAACAACATGCCCGCCGTGATCGAGGCGCCCGTCGCAGCCGGTCAGCCGCTCGGTGAACTCAGGGTCAGCCTGAACGACGAAATCCTGTTGCAGGAACAGCTTCGCGCGCTGGACGACAACCCGAGCGGCTCATTCTGGCAGCGCACCGTCGACACCGTCATGCTCTGGCTCGAATAGCGGCGATGAGCGACGAGTCCGTCATGACGTTCCCCTGCTCGTTCCCCATCAAGCTGATGGGGCGCGAGACCGGCGAATTCCGGCGGACCGTCAGGAAACTCGTCGAGAAGCATGCGGGCCCGATCGAAGACGGCGCAATCGAGAGTTCGCTGAGTCGCAATGGCCGTTTCGTGTCGGTCACGATAACCGTCGTCGCCGAAAGCCGCGAACAACTCGACAATATCTACCGCGACGCGACCGCGCACGACGATGTCATAATGGCCTTGTGAGCAGGCCCGCACAAGAACTTGCCTCGGCGATTACCGTCCGCAACCTCGGGCGACAGGACTACGAGCCCCTGTGGCGGGCGATGCAACGCTTCACCGACACGCGCACGTCCGAGATCGCCGACGAAATCTGGTTCACCGAACACCCGCCGGTGTTCACGCTGGGCATCAATGCAAATCGCGAGCACCTGCTTGCGACGGGCGATATCCCGGTCGTACAGATCGACCGTGGCGGGCAGGTCACCTACCACGGACCCGGCATGCTCATGATCTACCCGCTCATCGACCTGAAACGACTCGGCCTCGGCGTGCGCGACCTCGTAACCGCCCTCGAGCAGAGCGTGGTGGACCTCGCGGCCGGCTACGGCATAGCCGCGAGAGCGCGCCCCGACGCGCCGGGCGTGTACGCTGGCGACAGCAAGTTCGCGAGCGTCGGTCTGCGTATCCGCCGGGGCGCCAGCTATCACGGCATGGCGCTGAACGTCAGGGTCGACCTGGAGCCGTTTATGCGTATCAACCCCTGCGGCTACGCAGGTCTGGAAATGACCGATCTCGCCACGCTCGGCGGTGACAGCGAGCTCGACACCGTCAGTCGCAAATTCCTGCCGCACTTCCTCGAACACCTGGGCCTGCAGAAGGCCGATGTGATCACCGGCCCTTCGGAGCTGTAAAAGCGGTTCCCGAGCCGCGAACCGTCGCGGGCCCAGGCTCGCTGCTACGGGCGATTGAGTTCGGCCAGGCGCTCGGGCGTACCGACGTCCTCCCACAGCCCCTCGTAGAGGCTGCCGGCCAATCGTCCGGCTCGAGCGGCCGCTCTCAGCATCGGTGCGAGCGGGAACCGTCCCGCCTTGCAGCCGGCGAAAAACTCCGGCCGGTATATGGCGACCCCGGAAAACGTATGCGCGGCATCGTCACTTTCGCAGACGCGGCCGTCGCGCAAGTCGAAGTCGCCGCGCTCCTTGTGTGCCGGCCGCGGCACCAGCACGAGATGGCCCATATCCGCGCCGGCCAGGCCGGCCGGCGGCAGCGGCATGTCCGTGTAGATATCGGCATTGACTACCAGGAACGGGTCCTGCCCGAGCAGCGGCAGGGCGCGGTGTATGCCGCCCCCCGTTTCGAGAATGTTGTCGCCTTCGGGGCTGTAGATCACGCTGAGTCCGTACTCTTTGCCCGATCCGACTTTCTCGGCAATCCGGTCGCCGAGCCAGCCGAGGTTGATCACGACGGTTTCTATACCTGCGGCAGCGAGGCGGTCGAGATGCCGTTCGAGCAGGCTGCGGCCCCGCACTTCCACGAGCGCCTTGGGCGTGTTCTCCGTAAGCGGCCGCAGGCGCTCGCCACGCCCCGCGGCGAGGATCATCGCGATCATCCCCGCGACCCCAGCTGCGGCAGGCAACGGTCACTGATGAGCCGCACCAGGAATTCGAGTTCATCGTAGCGCGGCGACAGATCCACGATGTACGAAAGCGTGCGCGGTATGTCCTGTAAGTAACCCGGTTTGCCGTCGCGGTGATTGAGCCGGCAGAAAATCCCCGCGGCTTTGAGGTGGCGCTGTACGCCCATGAGCTCGAACGCACGTACGAAGTCCCGCTCCGTGATCGCCGCACGCATGGATTCGTCGAGAAGACCGTAATACTCCCTGGCCCAGTGCGCGGTGCGTTCTGCCGGCCATTTGATATAGCAGTCCTTCAGTAACGACACGAGGTCATACGTTACCGGGCCTTCTACAGCGTCCTGAAAATCGAGAACGCCGGGATTGTCGCCGCTCGTCACCATCAGGTTCCTCGAATGATAATCCCGGTGCACGAACACCTGAGGCTGATCCAGTGCGTTACGCACGAGCATGTTGCAGAGCGTCTGCCACGCAGCCTCCTGTGTTTTCCCGAATTTCATTCCGAGGTGGGTGCCACACAGCCAGTCGTGAAACAACGACAGCTCGAAGCGCAGCAACTTTTCGTCATACGGTGGCAGCAGCGACTGGTAAGCGGCGCCGCGTGTCTGCATGGCGGCAAGCACGCGCAGCGCATCGCCGTAGAGCATGTCTGCACGCGAAGCATCGGTCTCGAGGCTGTCCAGGTACAGCGTAGAGCCGAGGTCGGTAAGAAGCAGGAAGCCCTGGTCGAGGTCCGCTTCCATCACGCGCGGCGCATTGATCTGCATCGCCTCGAGATAGCCGGCCACCCGGATGAACGGCAGGCAGTCTTCCTGCGGCGGCGGCGCGTCCATGACGATGAAACTTTCGCCGCCCTTCTGCAATCGAAAATAGCGTCTGAAGCTTGCATCGCCAGAAGCGGGTGCGAGAGTGCCGCCGCGGGTCGAGTCGATACCCTCGACCCAGCGTTTCAGGGCTTCCAGGCGGGCATCGGCCCCGGCTTTCGACTGCTTAATCGGTGTCTCCGTAACGCGTTGAAGCGCCTGACAAACTGTGCGAAGGTTGCAAACAAGGTAACAAATAAGAATGCCTGATAACATCCCGGTGTCCGCAGTTCCTCTCGAGCATTGGGTTCGATCGCAAACTTGTTCTCCAGATACCTGATCACATCGATCTGCCTGCTCGGCCTGTCCCTGGCCCACGCCGCCGATCCGCTCATTTGTGAGAACACACTCGGCATGCGGCTGTCCGAAGATGCGCCGGGAGCGGTCCCGCTGGACGATCCCGATGCCATACAGCTGGAGGCCGGCCGCCTGGAGGCGCAACTGGGCGAGAACCCCACGGCGTCGCTGAGCGGCGGCATCCTCTTGCGGCGCGCCGACAAGCTGGCGGGCGCGGACAGCGCCCGGTACTACCCGCAAACGCAGTCGTTGTATCTCAGCGGCGATGTGCGCTACGAGGATCCCGGCACGCAGATTCGCAGCGACAGCGCCGAATTCGAATACGACTCGGGGCGGATCGGTTTCACGGGCGCCGAGTTCTGGATGGGCAGCAACAATTCCAGGGGCGCCGCCGACCAACTGCAGATAAGCCAGGACGGTTTGCTGCAGCTCGACAATGTCAGTTACACGACCTGCCCGCCAGGCTCGAACGACTGGTTGTTGCAGGCCAGCGATATCGATCTCGACAGCCGCAGCGGCATCGGAACGGCGCGGGGAGTGAAGCTGCGCTTCCAGGGCATTCCGATACTCTACGCGCCTTACCTGTCATTCCCCATCAGTGATGCGCGCAAGTCAGGCATGCTGACGCCCGAAATCGGCAGTACGAGTCGAAGCGGCAACGAGCTCGTCGTGCCGCTGTACTGGAATATCGCGCCCAATTATGACGCGACGTTCACTCCACGCCTTCTGACCGACCGCGGCGTTCAGCTTCAGAATCAATTCCGGTATCTAACGAAGACCCACAACGGCGTGGTCGACGCGGAGTACCTGAACGACGACAGCCTCACCGGCGAATCGCGCAGCTATGTCGGGGTCGACCATACGAGCCTGTTCCGGAATCGCTGGCGCGGCGAGGTCGAGTTTCGCGAGGTATCGGACAACCAGTACTTCGAAGACCTGGGAAGCAGTCTGAGTACGTCGACGATTACGCACCTCAACCGCGCTCTGCGCTTCGACTATCACACCGACAAGCTGTCGCTTTTCGGCCAGGTTCAGGACTACCAGACAATCGACGGCGCAATTGCGGCCGACGACGAACCCTACCGCCGCCTGCCGCAGCTGCTGGCGCGCGGTCGCTGGCCCGGTCTCTGGCTGGGATCGGCGATCAACCTGGACGGCGAGGTCGTGAAGTTCGACCGCGACGTCGGTGTAACCGGCTGGCGCTTCAACGTGGCGCCGGAGCTCAGGCTTCCGCTGGAGCGTCCCGGCCTGTTCTTCACGCCAGCCATCGCGCTGGACTACACCAGCTACGACCTCAGTAACACGGAACCGGGGCAGCGCAACAGCCCTGAACGCGTGCTGCCGATTGCGAGCCTGGACACTGGCGTAGTGCTGGAACGCCTGATCAACAATTCGAGCAGGAAGCGAATGCAAACCCTCGAACCGCGCTTGCTGTACGTGCACGTGCCGTTCGAGGACCAGTCGGACCTGCCCGTTTTCGACACGATCACGCCGGACCTCAACCTCGTCCAGCTGTTTCGCAAGAACCGCTTCCTGGGTGTGGACCGCATCGCCGATACGGACCAGCTGAGCGTCGGTATTACATCACGTGTACTCGACGTTGCCACCGGCGAGGAACTGATGTCGGGCACCATCGGGCAGATTCGTTACTTCAACACGAGCAAGGTGTCGCTGCCCTCCTCGCCGGAATTCACGGACGAGTCATCGGACTACATTGCCGAACTGCGCTTCCTGCTTCTCAGGAACGTGAATTTCGATCTCGGGCATCAGTGGGGAACCCGCGACCGGGGCACTACCCAGTCGCAGGCGCGGCTGCAATATCGCCCCGAGGAGAACCGCATCATCAACCTGGCCTACCGCTTCCGGCGCGACTCGCTCGAGCAGGGAGACCTGTCCTGGTCGTGGCCGCTGAGCAGGAAGTGGAATTTCGTCGGCCGCTACAACTACTCCTTCCGCGACGAAAAGGCCCTGGAGGAGTTCTACGGGCTCGAATACGAGAGTTGCTGCTGGGGACTGCGCATCGTTTCCCGTCGCTACATTTCCACCCGCGACGGAACTCGCGACACTACCTATGGTCTGCAACTCGTATTGAAGGGCATGGCCAGCGTCGGCACTGCCGCTGACAAATTGCTGGAACGTGGTATTCTTGGCTACTCTGCAGAGCCCCGGTAGTAAATAGTGTTAAAAATCAAGTATTTATGCGCGATTGCCGCACTCGCTGCGGCGCCATTGACGGTCGCCGACGAGCTCTCCGAGACCGGTGAATTTCTCGATGGCGTGGCGGCCATCGTCAACGAGGGCGTGGTGCTGAAAAGCCAGCTGCGCGACGAGACTTCGCTGATCATAAAGCGTGCCCAGGACCAGGGCTTTCAGCTGCCGCCGGCCAACGTGCTGCAGGAACAGGTCCTCGAACGCCTCATTCTCACCGAGATACAGCTGCAGCGGGCCGACCAGATCGGCCTGTCGGTATCGGACCAGATGCTGAACGACTCGATCGCACGGATGGCGCAGCAGGCAGGTATACCCTTCGACCAGATGCCGGCCGCACTCGCGGCAGACGGCATCGATTACGCGGATTTCCGACGCGGCATGCGCGAGGAGATCACGCTCGAGCAATTGCGCCGTATCATGGTCGGCCAGGAAATCGACGTTTCCCAACGTGAGATCGAACAGTGCATCACGGATCTCGAGGACAATGTCGTCGTCAACTCGGGCTGGAACCTGTCGCACATCCTCATCAATCTGCCGGATGGCGCTACAGCGGCGCAGATCGAGGAAACCCGCAAGGAAGCGCAGGACATCTACGAGCAGATCATCGATGGCGCCGACTTCGGGGAAATGGCGATTCGATTCTCGCAAAGCGATACCTCGCTCCGCGGCGGGTCGCTCGGCTGGATCGAGGGACAGCAGATTCCGTCTTTTTTCGTGGACGTCCTCGCGGACATGCAGGCCGGTGACATCTCGGAGCCGTTCCGTACCTCGAGCAGCTATCACATCGTCAAGGTGAACGAGCTGCGGAGCGCGGTACAGCGCAGCGAAATCAACCAGACAAAAGCGCGTCATATCCTGATCACGCCCAATGAGATCATCGACGACGCGACGGCGAAGCAGCAGCTCGAGGATGCGCTCGAACGTATCGAGGAAGGCGAAGATTTCGGGGAGCTGGCGAAACTGTTGTCGGACGGGCCGACGGCGCCGGTCGGCGGTGACCTCGGCTGGTCGGACCCGGGCTCCTTCGTGCCCGAGTTCGAACGGGTCATGAACGACCTGGAGATCGGCGAGATCAGCGAACCGTTCCGCAGCCCCTTCGGCTGGCATATCGTCGAGGTGCTCGAACGGCGCGTCTACGACAACACCGAAGACCTCAAGCGGCGCAACTGCGACGCACGCATTCGTAACAGCAAGATGGAAGACGAAACGCAGCTCTGGATGCGCCGGCTCCGCGACGAGGCTTTCGTCGTCAAGCGGATGTAGCCGCCAGCGTCTTGTCTGTATCGGCACCTCTGGTAATAACGGCCGGCGAGCCCGCCGGGATCGGGCCGGAGTTGTGCCTGGCGCTTGCGGCGCGCAACGATCTGCCCGGTTTCGTGGTGATCTCGGACCCGGCGCTGCTGCGCTCACGCGCAGCGCAGATCGGGCTCGACGTCACCGTCACCGAAATCGCCAGTAGCGGCGACATACCTCGCGGCGCTGCCGCCGGCGAACTGCGGGTCGTCCCCTTTCCCTTTCCGGTTGCCGCGGAATGCGGGCGCCCGGACACGGCGAATGCCCGGACACTGCTGGACGGGTTGCGACACGCAGTGGATGGCTGCCGGCAGGGGCGCTACCGCGCGCTCGTAACCGCGCCTTTGCAGAAGAGCGTCATCAATGACGCGGGCATTCCGTTTAGCGGACACACCGAGTTCCTCGCCGAGTGCAGCAACGCACCGTTGCCGGTCATGCTGCTGGCGGCCGGTGAGCTGCGCATCGCACTGGCGACGACACACCTGCCATTGCGCGACGTGCCGGATGCGATCACGGCCGAGAGGTTGCGGGACGTGTTGCGCATCCTGCTGCACGACCTGCGCATCCGTTTCGGCATTGCCGAGCCCGACGTCGTGGTATGCGGACTCAACCCGCACGCCGGTGAAGGCGGCCATCTCGGCTCGGAGGATGCGCAGATCATTGCGCCGGTTGTCGCCGAATTCGCGGCCCGGGGCGAGCGGGTGCGCGGACCGCTGCCCGCTGATACCGCCGTCACGCCGGCCTCCGGCCACAAGGACGCGATACTCGCGATGTACCACGACCAGGGGCTTCCCGTACTCAAGTACGCGGGCTTCGGCGAGGCTGTCAATATCACGCTGGGGCTGCCAATCGTCCGCACCTCCGTCGATCATGGCACTGCACTCGACCTGGCTGGCACCGGCAAGGCCGATGCGGGCAGCCTCGTGGCCGCCATAAAGATGGCCGCACGGCTGACCGAAACGCGATGAATGCGCACCGACCGCGCAAGCGCTTCGGCCAGCACTTCCTGAGCGACCCCGGGGTCATCGATGCGATCGTGCAGGCGATCGACCCGAAGCCGGGCGATACGGTCGTCGAAATCGGCCCCGGCCAGGGCGCCATCACGGAACCTCTCGCCAGGCGTGCCGGGCACCTGCACTGCGTCGAGCTGGATCGCGACCTGGCGGCGACGCTGCGCCGCCGCTTCGGGCACCGCGACAACGTGACCATCCACGAGGCCGAC
Source organism: uncultured Gammaproteobacteria bacterium (assembly GCA_965365575.1). GTDB lineage: Bacteria > Pseudomonadota > Gammaproteobacteria > Steroidobacterales > Woeseiaceae > UBA1847. Next base: position 11,177 of record CBDUCE010000015.1, on the reverse strand, counting down.
GCGCTGACATTCAATTTCTGCACACTCGGTGATTCCCTGCGGATTGTCGGCAACCTGCCTTACAACATTTCGACCCCATTGCTGTTTCACCTGATCGACGACCGCGACTGCATCGCCGACATGCACTTCATGCTGCAAAAGGAAGTCGTGAACCGGATGACGGCCGGCCCGGGCAGCAAAACCTATGGGCGGCTCGGCATCATGCTGGGCTGCCACCTCTCGGTCGAGGCATTATTCGACGTCGGCCCGCAGTGCTTCGATCCGCCGCCCGCGGTAATGTCAGCGGTGGTCAGGCTGGTGCCGCTGGGAAGCAGCCGGCCGGCGATAGACGACGAGAAATTACTCGGACGCCTCGTGGCAACCGCGTTCAGTCAACGCCGCAAGACCTTACGTAATGCCCTAAAGACGATACTGGACGATTCGGAACTTCGTTCGCTCGGCATCGACCCTGGCAAACGCCCCGAAACGATCCCGGTTTCTGCTTACGTGGCGCTGGCCAATTACGTTTCGCGGCGCGGCGGCGATTCGGGATAGAATAACAAGCGTACTTGAACTTACGGGGTTCCCATTGGACGAGAACAACTGCGAAATTCGCATCCAGGTTGCGACCAACTACGTCGACGAACAGTCGGAACCCGACGAGGGCCGTTTCGTATTCGCGTACACGATCACGATTACGAACGAAGGCGACGTCCCCGCACAGCTGATCAGCCGTCACTGGGTGATCACGGACGCGAACGGCAAGGTCCAGGAAGTCAGCGGCGACGGCGTGGTGGGCGAGCAGCCACACCTCGATCCGGGCGAGGTCTTCCGCTATTCGAGCGGCGCTGTGCTCGAGACGCCCGTGGGCGCAATGCAGGGCCTGTACCGCATGAAAGCCGACAACGGCATCAGCTTCGACGCGCCGATCGCACCGTTTACGCTCGCGGTTCCGGGCGTACTGAACTGAGCTGAACGCCGGATCATGGCGCTCTATGCGATCGGAGACCTGCAGGGTTGCTACGACCCGTTCCGGCAGTTGCTCGATGCCATCGATTTCGAGCCGGACAGAGACACGCTCTGGCTGACCGGCGACCTCGTCAACCGCGGGCCGAAGTCGCTCAAGACCCTTCGTTTCGTCAAGTCGCTCGGTGACTCGGTCGTTACCGTGCTCGGCAACCACGACCTGCACTTGCTGGCACTGTCGCACGGAGCCGTTCCGCTGTCCGGCAAGTTCGACACGCTGGCGAAAACACTCAGCGCTCCGGACATCGATGAACTCGTCGAGTGGCTGCGGCATCGCCCACTCGCGCACTACTCCGAGGAAATCGATACGCTCCTGGTGCATGCCGGCACGCATCCTGTGTGGAGCGTGAGCAAGACGCTGAAGCGCGCCGCGGAGGTCGAAGCCGTTTTGCGGAGCCCGAAGTCCGGGTCTCTGCTTGCGAAAATGTACGGCAACCGGCCCAGCTACTGGTCGGGTGATCACAAAGGCTACGGGCGGCTCCGTTTCATCATCAATTGCCTGACGCGCATGCGTATGCTCACACCGGACATGCATCTCAACATGCGCGCCACGGGCGCGCCTTGGCGTGCCGGCAAGAAGCGCATAGCGTGGTTCGACTTTCCGGAGAATGCCTGGGGCGACACGCGCATTGCGTTCGGCCACTGGTCGCAGCTCGGACTGATCGTGTTGCCGGAACTCGTCAGTCTCGACACGGGGTGCGTATGGGGCCGGCAGCTGACCGCCGTGCGGCTCGACACCCCCGTAGCACGCGTATACCAGGTTCCGGGCCAGGGCTGATGCACTACGAAGATTCCGCCGAATTCGCGGCCCGGCTCGACAGGGAGGATCCGCTCGCCGGCTTTCGCGACCGATTCGAGTTTCCGGGCGAACGCGGCGGCCGCAGGGTGGTCTATCTCTGCGGCAACTCGCTCGGCCTGCAGCCGAAACTTGCCGCGCAGTACGTCAACGAAGAGCTCGCGGAATGGGCCAGGCGCGGCGTTGAGGGCCACTTCGAAGCGGCGCGCCCGTGGGTCTCCTACCACCGCAACGCGACCGGTGCCCTGGCGGCGCTGACGGGCGCAAAGTCATCGGAAGTCGTCGCGATGAACACGCTGACGGTCAACCTGCACCTGCTCATGACGAGCTTCTACAAGCCGGACGGACGGCGCCGCAGGATAGTGATCGAGTCGACGGCATTCCCGTCGGACCGTTACGCCGCCGCATCGCAGATCCGCATGCGCGGCCACGATCCCGACGCAGACCTGCTGCAATGGCTGCCGCGCGCCGACGGCGTCCTGCACATCGACGACCTCGCCGCCCTGCTGGAGCGCGAGGGCGAGCGGACGGCGCTGCTGCTGCTGCCCGGCGTGCAGTATTACTCGGGCCAGGTGCTCGACATGCCCGGGATTTGTGCCCTTGCCCGCGAGCACGGCTGCAGGGTCGGCTTCGATCTCGCTCACGCGATCGGCAACATCGAGCTGGATTTGCACGAATGGGGGCCGGATTTTGCGGCGTGGTGCAGCTACAAGTATCTGAACGCCGGTCCGGGTGCGATCGCCGGCGCTTTCGTGCATGAGCGTCATCTCGTGCCCGGCAGCATCGACCCGCTGCATGGCTGGTGGGGAAACGACGAGAAGACACGTTTCGCAATGCGCGACGAATTCGATCCGGCGCCGGGCGCAGACGCCTTTCAGCTCAGTTGCCCGCCGGTGCTGTCGTTCGCGCCGGTACTCGCGTCGCTGGAAATTTTCACGGCAGCCGGCCTGCCAGGACTCGTCGACAAGTCGCGGCGCCTGACCGGCTACCTGGAATGGCTGATCAAACACCGCTTTGCCGACCGCATCGGCGTCATCACGCCGGCACACGCGCGCGGCTGCCAGCTTTCGCTGGTCGTACGCGACCCGGGCGTGGACGCGAAGCAGGTGTTCCGCAAGCTTACCGAACTCAATGTCATTGGCGACTGGCGCGACCCGGACGTCATCCGTATCGCACCTGCCCCGCTGTACAACAGCTACAGCGACGTATTCGAGTGTGCCGCGCGCCTGCAGCAGGCCCTCGACACCGCCTGAATCATCCGGGCCGCCGTTCGAACACCATCACGTCGAACGCGTAGCGGTGCTTTTCATCGGCAGGATGATGCTCTGAAGATACGGGGCACCACGTTTTTTCGTCTATGTCGGGAAAGTACGTGTCGCCCGCGACGTCCGCCTGCACGCGGGTCAGGTAGATTCGGTCCGCGTGCAAAAGGAAGTCACGATAGACCTGCCCGCCGCCGATGATCATCACCTCATCGGCGGCGCCGACGAGATCGAGCACCTCGCTGACGGACGACACGACGTCGCAACCCGTTGCAGCGTAATCCGGATCGCGCGTCATCACGATATTGTGCCTGTCGGGCAGCGGCCTGCCGATAGACTCGTGGGTCCTGCGCCCCATGACAACGGGCTTCCCCGTCGTCAGTCGCTTGAAATGCCGCAGGTCGTCGGGGAGGTGCCAGGGAAGACCGCCGTCGCTCCCGATCACGTTGTTGATCGAGGCCGCGACGACCAGGCTGATCGTCATACGGCGACGGCCGCCCGAATATGCGGGTGCGCTTCGTAGTTGAGGATCTCGAAATCCTCGAAGCGGTAATCGAAGATGCTTTCGGGCCGGCGCCTGATCGCGAGACGCGGTAACGGCAGGGGCTCACGCGATAATTGCTCGTCAGCTTGCTCGAGATGATTGGTGTACAGGTGACAGTCGCCGCCGGTCCAGATGAAATCGCCAACGCCGAGATCGCATTGCTGCGCCAGCATGTGCGTCAGCAGCGCGTATGAGGCGATGTTGAACGGCACGCCGAGGAAGATATCGCAGCTCCGCTGGTAGAGCTGGCAAGACAGCTTGCCGTCCGCAACGTAAAACTGGAACAGGCAGTGGCACGGCGGCAGCGCCATGTTGTCGATCTCGCCGACGTTCCACGCGCTCACGATGATACGCCGCGAATCCGGGTCTTCCCTCAGTTGCTGCACGACCTGGCTGATCTGGTCGATCGACGAGCCGTCGGGTGCGGGCCAGCTGCGCCACTGCACGCCGTAGACCGGGCCCAGGTTACCGTCCTCGTCCGCCCACTCGTTCCAGATGGAGACGCCGTTCTCGGTCAGGTAGCGCGTGTTCTGGTCGCCGCTAAGAAACCACAACAACTCATGAATAATGGACTTCGTGTGCAGGCGCTTGGTCGTAACGAGCGGAAAGCCCTCAGCGAGGTCGAAGCGCATCTGGTAGCCGAAAACCGACAGCGTGCCGGTGCCGGTTCGGTCTTCCTTGCGGGTGCCGGTATCGCGGACGTGCTGCATGAGGGACAAGTACTGTTGCATGTCAGGTCGTTGCCTCCTTGTTCGCCGTCGGCCGGTACGCGAGATAGAGAAGCACTGCACCGGCGATGATCATCGGCGCACTGAGTATCTGGCCCATGGTAACCCAGTCGGCAACGAGGTAGCCGATGTGCGCGTCGGGGACCCGATAGAACTCGATATAGAAGCGAAATACACCGTAAAGCAGCAGGAACAGCCCGGACACAGCCATATACGGGCGCTCTTTCGACGAGAACCACCACAGCACGGCGAACAGAACGAACCCCTCGAGCGCGGCTTCGTAGAGCATGGTCGGGTGCAACACTTCGTCGCCGACGCGAAACCCCGGGAAGACCTTGTCGGGCACGTTGAAGCCCCACGGCACGTCAGTCGGCTTGCCCCACAATTCGCCATTGATGAAGTTCCCGATGCGCCCGAAGCCGAGCCCGAGCGGCACGAGCGGCGCCACGAAATCGGTCATCTGCCACATGGTATTGCCGAGCTTCCGCCCGTAAAGCCACATCGCAATGAGCACACCGGCGAGGCCGCCGTGGAACGACATGCCGCCCTGCCAGATCTTGACGATGTAGAGCGGGTCCTCGGCCATGTTGGCCCAGCCGTAAAACAGGATATAGCCGAGACGCCCGCCCGCGATAACGCCGAGCATCACGTAGAACACGAGATCGTCGACTTGCTGCGGGTTGATGGTCGACCAAGGCTGTCGGCTGCGGCGCCGCGCAAGCCACCAGCCCACGAGGAAGCCGAGGACGTACATCATGCCGTACCAGCGGATCTTGAGACCGAAGATCGAGATGATGACCGGATCGATCTCTGGGTATGTCAGCATGCGGCAAGGCTCGGGGGTGCGATTGGAGGGCGCTAGTCTAACAAGTCTCGTCGATGCGCTATAGTGGCCCGCCGCCCACGAAGCAACGACATGCCGAACCGACTCGCAAAGGAAACCAGCCCCTACCTGCTGCAGCACGCCGACAACCCGGTCGACTGGTATCCCTGGGGCGACGCGGCGTTTGCCCTCGCCCGCGAGCAGGGCAAGCCGGTGCTGTTATCAATCGGCTATTCCGCGTGTCACTGGTGTCACGTCATGGCGCACGAGTCGTTCGAGGACGAAGCGACCGCCGAGGTCATGAACGAGCTGTTCGTCAACATCAAGGTGGACCGCGAGGAGCGGCCCGACGTGGACAAGATCTACCAGACCGCGCAGCAGCTGCTCACGCAGCGGACCGGGGGCTGGCCGCTGACGATGTTCATCGATCCCGACGACCGGCGGCCCTTCTTCGGCGGCACCTATTTTCCCAACGAGGCGCGCTACGGCATGCCGGCTTTCAGCGAGCTGCTCAGGAGCGTCGCCACGTATTTCCGCGAACAGCGCGACGAGGTCAGGCGCCAGGGCGCCAAGCTCACGGAGGTGCTCGGCCGGCTCGAGCCCCCGGCGGCGGGTGAGGACATCGCCATCACAGCGGAACCGCTCGCGAAGCTGCGCAGTGCGCTCGGGCGCACGTTCGACCAGGAATACGGCGGCTTCGGCAGCGCGCCGAAGTTCCCGCATCCCGCGACGATCGACCGGCTGCTCAGGCAGTGGCGCGACTCGGCCAGCGGCGACGACCCGGATCTCGACGCGCTCTACATGGCGACCCTGACCCTCACGCGCATGGCGGACGGCGGACTGTTCGATCACGTCGGCGGCGGGTTCTGCCGCTACTCGGTGGACCGCTACTGGCAGATCCCGCATTTCGAAAAGATGCTGTACGACAACGGCCCGCTGCTGGCGCTGTACGCCCAGGCATCCCTTGCAACCGGCGACGAACGCTTCGCGGCCGTTGCCCATGCAACGGCGGACTGGATGCTTGCGGACATGCGGTCCCCGGAAGGCGGTTTCTACGCCACGCGCGACGCGGACTCCGAGGGCGAGGAAGGCCTTTACTACCTGTGGACGCCCGAGCAGGTCCGCGAACTGCTGGACGAAGCAGACTACCAGGTATTCGCCAGCCGCTTCGGCCTCGATGAACCCGCCAACTTCGAGGGACGCTGGCACCTCACCGTGCATCGGCCGATGAAGGATGTTGCGGCGGATGCCGGCATCGCCGAGAGCGATGCGCTCGCCGCAATCGAACGGGGCAGGCAGGCACTGCTCGCCGCTCGCGCCGGGCGCATTCCGCCGGGGCGCGACGAAAAACAGCTCACGGCCTGGAACGCGCTCGCGATTCGCGGCCTGGCCATCGCCGGAGCCGCACTCGAGCGAGACGACCTGCTCGACGCGGCTGCCGGCGCCGTCAGCTTCATACTCGGAACGCTCGTTGCCGACGGGCGGCTACTTGCAAGTTACAAAGACGGTGAAGCGCGTCTTCCCGCCTACCTTGACGATCATGCATTCCTGCTCGACGCGTTGCTGGAACTCCTGCAGGCGCGGTGGTCCACGGAGCATCTGCAGTTTGCGATCACGCTGGCCGACACCCTGCTCGAACACTTCGAGGACACGGAAACCGGCGGGTTCTTCTTCACTGCCAACGATCACGAGGAACTCATTCACCGGCCGAAGCCACTGGCCGATGAATCCGTGCCGTCGGGCAACGGCATCGCCGCGTTCGCGCTACAGCGGCTCGGGTTCCTGCTGGGCGAGACGCGCTATCTCGATGCTGCCGAGCGAACGCTGCGGGCCGCCTGGCGCGCCATCGACGAATACCCGCATGGCCACGTCACGTTGCTGACCGCGCTCGAGGAGTACATCGAGCACCCGGAGATCATCGTCATCCGCGGTGAAGCGGACGATGTCGCGCGCTGGCGCGACGCGGCGGCGAAGCTCTACGCCCCGCGCCGCCTCGTGTTCGCGATTTCCCGCGAACAGCAATCGCTGCCCGGCGCCCTCGCAGATCGCGCGGCCATGGCTGATGAGACCGTCGCCTACCGGTGTCTCGGAACCCACTGCGAGCTACCGGTCACGAGCTGGGAAGCGCTGGCCGCAAATCTCGCGTAGGGTCGGATGACCGCTAGCCCAGGCCCGCTCCTGCAGGCGAACTCACCTAATCGGCGTACCCCGTGAGTTCGACGTAGCCGCGGCCGGTGACGGGATTAGCGTCGCGTTCGCCCTCGACATCAACGGCACCCTCCCAGTAACGCACCGTCGTGAAGAGCTCCTGGTCGGCCATGACCGGCCGTATCCGCAAGTCGAGCCCCTGCCCCGGCGCGCGCAGCGTCCAGGCCGACGGGTAGACGCCCCCTTCCGGGCTTTCCCACGTATCCGTGACAGTGATCTCGACGTCTTCGCGATCGAGATGAAGCGACGCGCCATCCGCGCCGATCCACGTTCCCGCGCTGTGCTCGTCCTGGCTGCCGTCCAGCTTTCTCAGGTTGTAGAACATCAGGTCGCTGCCGTCGGACAGCTGCAGCGCGAACCAGTCCCAGCCGAGCTGGTCCGCACCAAGCGCGCTCGTGCTCCACTCGCGATCGAGCCACGACAGCCCGGAGACGCGAAACTCATCCTCACCGATCCGCAGCGAGCCCGCGGTCAGCCACCGCGTGATCGAGTAGTAATAGGACGCGTTGCCGGGCTCCGCCGACTTCTGCGAGAGCCCGGCATTACCGTTCAGCACCGGCGGCTTCGCCGCCGCAAGCTCGAGGTCCAGCGAGAACCCGGGATCGGACGCCCGCAGCCGCCAACGCTCCGGCGTGCCTGCCTCCTCCGCCGCGATTTCCCAGTCCTCGATCCAGACCCTGAACGGCACGGCCTGCGCGCCGGCGAGGCCGAGTGCGCCGCGCGAAAAACGCTCGGCGGCATAAAACCGCTCACGATCGGCGTCGGTCACCGCAAAGTGCGCGATATACACCTGGTTACTGCGCCATTCCGACTCCATCGCGGGCAGCGAGGGCGTCAATGCGAAACGAAAGATCGTGAGTTCGAAACCGAAGCGCCTGCCGTCGTCCCCGTCGAGGTTGCCGGTAACGTACCACCATTCGTTTCGGAAACCGGGATGCGATCCGTGGTCTTCCGGAAAAACGAAGTCGCGCGGGTCGATGGCTTTTTCGAAACCGGCATCGCCGTCACCGCTCAGCAGTTCGGACAGCCGGGATTCCGGCGCTGCCGTTTCGTCGCCGGTCACCGCGAACGGCAGCAGAACGACCGCAAGGAAGACAAAACGGTTGGCGCGCATACCGAACACCTACTCCTCCCGCATCGCCGCGGCCGGCTGGCTCCGGGCGGCACGAGCAGCCGGGTAAATGCCGGCCAGCAGGGCTGCCCCGATAGCGAAAACGATCGCCGACATGAGGATCCCCGGCGCGACCGTCATGTCGATCTGCCAGCCGAAGGCGCGGCGATTGATCACCTCGATCAGCACGTACGCCATCATGATGCCCAGCGGCACGGCGGCGATGCCGCTGAGCAGGCCGATCACCGCGGTCTGGGTCGTGATCATCGAGCCGAGTTGCGCAGGCGTCATTCCGAGCGCACGCAGTACCGCGAGCTCACGGCCGCGCTCGAGCTGCAGTGCCAGCATCGCACCCAGGATGCCGATGAACGCGACGCCGACCGCAAGCCAGTAGAGCACGTCGGTGATGATGAACGTGCGATCGAAGATCTCCAGCGACAGCTCGCGTATGCGCGCATTGGAATTGAAGCGGATTTCCTGCCGGCCCTCGCTGAATTCGCCGATACGCGTCATGATCGCCTCCGGGTCCGCGTCGTCGGACAGGTACAGGCCGATGGAATCCACGCGGTCGTCGTCGAAATGCCGCTCGTAGACGCCACGGCTCATCAGCATCGCACTCGCGTTGATGTCGTAGCTCTGGTAGGTGGCCGCGATTTCGAACTCGCGCGGCCCGTCGTCCGTCGGCAGCTGCACGACGTCGCCGCGCGAGACCTCGTTCTGGTACGCATACGGCTCCGATACGAACACGACGTCCTCGCGCTCCCATCGCGGCCATACCTCGTCCGGAGCCGCGTCGATGATCTCGGTGCCGGCATAACCGCCAGGCGCCATCCGGATCGCGATCAACTGCGTGCGGCCACCGGCGTCCTCGAGCTGCACCCGACGACTGGTGCTGAAAGACTCGACGCCGTCCAGCGCGGCGATGTTTTCGAGCAATTCGGGATCGAGTGTTCCACGTTGCACGCCCGCGTAGATGTCGGCCTGCAGGGTCTGCTGCAGCCACTGGTCGACGGAGCCGCGAAAGCTGTCCACCATGACGCTGACGCCGATCGTTGCGGAAACCGCCACCGCGAGCGCGACGATCGCGACGCCGGTACGGCTCAGGCTCTCGCCGATTCCGGCGACCGCCATGCGCGCCAGCATGCCGCCGATGCGCGACGCCACGGGCGCCAGCAGCGCCGAGGCGGTCCTGACGGCAAGCGGCACGCACAGCGCGAAGCCGAAGATCAACAGGAAAACGGCGAACAGCCCCGCGACGAGGCTGCGGCCCGACAGCACCAGTACCGCAACGGCAACCAGCATGGTGACCAGACCGGCCAGGGCAACCCATGGCAGCAGCCGGCCGGTGCGCCGTTCGAGCGACGAGCGCGTCATGGTGAGCCGCGGCGGGAACGACATGGCCTCGATGGCCGGCACCGCCGCGGCCACGAGCGAGGCGCCTACGCCGGCCATGATCCCCTTTGCAATCGACACGGGGCTGACCATGACGTCGGTGACATTGAGGCGGAAATACAGGTCGTTGATGGATTGTGAAACGAGGAGCAGCAGGCGCTCGCCCAGCAGCATACCGGCGGCGACGCCGAGCACCGACGCGATCGAACCGACCACCGCGGCCTCGGCGAGGATAAGCAATAACATCCGGCGGCGTGTCACGCCGAGCGCACGCAGGCTGCCGATCAGGGTGCGTCGCTGCAGCACGGAGAAGCTGACGCTGTTGTAGATGAGAAACAGGCCAACGAGCAACGCAAGCAAGCTCATTGCGGCCAGGTTCGTCATGAACGCGGCACTCATCTCGGCCGTCGTTCGCGTCCGGCCGGCGGCTGTGAGGATACGGTGCCCATCCGGCAACGCGCTCTCCAGCCGGGCCAGCGCCGCGTCGTCGCCGTCCGCAATCCGGGCGTCGATGCGCGTCAGCCGCCCGACGCTGTCAAGCCACGCTTGCGCCGTTGCAATATCCGTAACGAGCAGGTTTTGCAGCCCCGTATCGTCGTCCTCACCGAACGTGCCGATCAACGTAGCGGTATGCGAGCGCCCGCTGGCGCGTACTTCGAAGTCCTGTCCTGTCTGCAGGCCGAGTTCGCCGGCCGTGGATCGCGACATGGTGACGGCACCGGGCCGCGTCAGGAAATCGCGGAACAGCGACTCGCCCGGCGTGTCGTCATCGCCGGCGGTCTGCGCCTGTCCCGTGAACGCCCGCATTTGCTGCTCGGCGAAGAGATCGACGCCCATCACCGTGAACGAGGCTTCGTCCACGATAGCCGTTCCTTCGACAATCGGCGCGATATCCCGGATGCCCTGCTCCACGCGAAGCCGGACGTATACGGACTCCCCGACTCCGCGCGGGCCGCCGATGACCTGGTGCGTCGCCTCGCCGGTCACGGCATCCATCGATAGCAGAAACGCCTTGCGGGCGCTGGCGTTGGCGAGGTCGACGGCGACGATGACCGCCACCCCTATTCCGATGCCGAGCAGCGCAAGCGCAAGCTGCAGGGGATGCCTGAGCAGGTAGCCGAAGTTGGCGCGAAGCGTGGCCGGGATCATTGGCTCTCGCGAACCCGCGCAGGCGTCTCCAGCTTGCCGCCGTGGATTTCGATTTCCCGGTCGCATACCGCGGCAACCCTGGCGCTGTGCGTCGCGATCAGCATTGTGCCGCCACGCTCACGCACGAGCCTGTCGAGCAGGGCGAGCACGATCTCGGCG
>CBDUCE010000014.1:0-25193 GCA_965365575.1 uncultured Gammaproteobacteria bacterium | reverse complement strand
TCGCCACCATCCACGGTGGAGCCCGCATCGGCGTCCCGGTTCGAGACACGCACCTCCATCAGTATCAGGCTTCCTGCGAGACCGCCACTTCGTCGCCGGACTCCGCCGCCTTGACGGTCTTCGGCAGCAGCTTCACGCGGATCTTCTGCTCCACCTCGGCCGCAACGTCCGGGTTCGTCTTGAGGAACTCGCGCACGTTCTCCTTGCCCTGGCCGATGCGGTCGTTGCCGTAGCTGTACCAGGAGCCGGCTTTGTCGACGAGCCCGTTCTGGACACCCAGCTCGATAATCTCGCCTTCACGCGAAATGCCTTCGCCGTACAGGATTTCGAATTCCGCCATCTTGAACGGCGGCGACACCTTGTTCTTGACCACCTTGACGCGGGTCTGGTTGCCGATGACCTCATCGCCCTTCTTGATCGCGCCGATACGGCGAATGTCGAGCCGCACCGAGGAATAGAACTTGAGCGCGTTGCCGCCCGTTGTCGTTTCGGGACTGCCGAACATGACCCCGATCTTCATGCGAATCTGGTTGATGAAGACCACCATCGCGTTGGAGCGCTTGATATTGCCGGTGAGCTTCCTGAGCGCCTGCGACATCAGGCGTGCCTGCAGGCCGACGTGCGAGTCACCCATCTCACCCTCGATCTCGGCTTTCGGCGTGAGCGCCGCAACCGAGTCGACGACGATCACGTCGACGGCGCCGGAACGCACCAGCATGTCGGTGATTTCGAGCGCCTGCTCGCCCGTATCCGGCTGTGATACGAGCAACTCGTCGACGTTGACGCCGAGCTTCTCCGCATACTGCGGGTCGAGCGCGTGTTCGGCATCGACGAATGCCGCCGTGCCGCCCATCTTCTGCGCCTCGGCGATTATCTGCAGGGTCAGCGTCGTCTTGCCGGAGGCCTCGGGACCGTAGATCTCGACAACCCGTCCTTTGGGTACACCGCCGATGCCAAGCGCAACGTCCAGGCCGATCGAGCCCGTGGAAATCGCCTCGATATTGGCGATCATACTGCCATCGCCGAGACGCATTACGGAACCCTTGCCGAACTGCTTTTCTATCTGGCCCAGTGCCTGGGCGAGTGCTTTCTTGCGGTTGTCATCCATTTTTTGCTGCCATCCAGTCGGTGGAGAATGTCATGTGATTATATACAGTATAGTGCCCGAAACCCAATAGCGGCGCAGCCTCCGATTCCGGGCACTTTGGGTAAAAACGAGGTTCCACGCCGAAGTTATTGTTTCAGCGGGCGGTATGTCGCGCCGCCCGGCTGGGAGATCGATTCGACCAGCTCGAAACCCGCCCATTCGATCACGGCCGGTTGCGCCAGCCGCTGCGTCTCGAAGGGCCGCGACCTGCGTACCACGGTGATGTGCGGCCGGTATGCCCGGTCCTCGACCTCAATGCCGAAGTCGGTGAGCAGGGAATTCTGCGCGTCGACGAGGCGCTGCAGCTCGGGTGGCACCGTTGCCGCCACGAGGCTGGCCACCTTCGGCCGCGGCCAGAACTCCACGCGGTCGAAGCGCAGGCGAAACGGCTCGACGGCAATCTGTGCCGCGCGGGCCTGCAGCTCCGGCAGCCTGGCTTCCGGAAACCCGCCAATGAACGCGGTGGTGACGTGCCAGTCACCGCGATAGACCACCTGCCCCTCGACGAGCTTCGCGAGCGGGCTGATGTGATCACGCAATCGGTCACGCTGCCTGTCGTCCGGCCACAATGCAAAAAATACGCGCCTGGTGCTCACGTCGGCAGCCGCCCCCGCACGCCCTTGAGACCATGGATGACGGTCTGCATGCGGATGCTTTCGCGATTGCCTTCGAAGCGCTGCAGGTCCGTGTCGGTCGTAATGCCTGCAGGCCCGCGCATCGACCACGCGAACCAGACGGTCCCGACCGGCTTCTCGTCGCTGCCGCCATCCGGCCCGGCGACACCACTGACCGCGACCGAAATATCTGCGCCGCTCAGTCTCAGCGTGCCCTGCGCCATCTCGCGCACGACCGGCTCACTGACGGCACCGTGTTCGGCAAGCGTGCGGTTCCGTACCCCCAACATCGATTCCTTTGCGCTGTTGCTGTAGCTGACTATGCCATAGCCGAAGCAGCCGGAACTCCCCGGCACGTCCGTCAGTGCCTTGGCGATCCACCCGCCACTACAGGATTCCGCGGTCGCCACGGCCCTGTTCGTCCGGTTCAGCTCGCCGATGAGCGCGGTCGCCAGTTGGCTGATGGTGGGATCCTCAGGCATCGATCACGGACTCGTATAGCGCTACGTGCTTTTGCGCCATCGTAGCGATCGAGAAGTCAGCCTGCATTCTTTTCTTTCCGGCCTGGCCGAGGCGCGTCCGCAAGCGCTCGTCGTGCAGCAGTCGAGCGATCGTCTTGCACAGAGCGCCGGCATCCTCCGGCGGCACCAGGATGCCGGTCTCGTCGTGCACGACCGCCTCGCTGAGCCCGCCAGCCTCGAAACCGACGACCGGCACGCCGGCTGCCGCGGCTTTCAGTGCGGCAACGCCGAGCCCCTCCGCGAGCGCGGGATGGACGAAAATGTCGAAGCAGCCGACGTAGTTATCGAGGTCCTCGCGGAAGCCGGCGAGAGTGACGACGTCGGCGATCCCGAGGACCTCGGCCTGCGTCTGCAGCTGCTTGTGGAGATACCCCTCGCCGAAGATCAGCACGCGAAACTCGCCGTGATTCGCCGCGAGTTCGGCGGCCGCCTGCAGCAGGTAGCGATGGCCCTTGCGCGGGATCAACTGCCCCTCCGCTGCGATCAGCAAAGCGCCGTCCGGCACGCCGTACTCCCGGCGAAACGCTGCGCAGTCGCCGCCCTGCTCGAAGCGAGCCACGTCCACCGCGCTGCGTATGATCGCGAGCCGCTCTTCCTCCACGCCGCGCTCGCGGAGTTCCCGTGCAATAGCCTGCGAGATCGCAATCACTTTCTTGAAGGGCCGGTAGCGAAGCGCAGCAACGAGGCGCATCTCCGTGTTGTCGACACGCCGCGACACCACGGCAGGGACGTCGGCGAAGCTCGCGGCAAGTCCGCCGAGCACGTCCGCACCCCGCCGGCTGTGGCAATGCACGATGTCCGGTTTCGTCTGGCCGATGAACTGTGCGAGGCGATAGGCGAATGGCAGGTCGAGGTCGCCGGCACAGAACAGGTTGCGCACAGGAATGCCTGCTTCGCGCGCTGCGTTGTCAATGCCGGATCCGGGCGGGCAGACGATCAGGTTGTCGTGACCCATGTCGTTGAGCGCCCGGGCAAGGTAGACGACCTGCTGCGGTCCGCCGTAAAGATGGCGCCCGGTTTCGACATGCAGTATTTTCATTGCCGAGAAGAATAATATGAAAGCCGAAGTCAGCCCAGCCCACACCCCGATGATGCGCCAGTACCTGGCGATCAAGGCCGAGCATCCGGATATGCTCGTTTTCTACCGCATGGGGGACTTCTACGAACTGTTTTACGACGACGCGAAACGCGCTGCCGCACTGCTCGACATTACCCTGACCTCACGCGGCAAATCGGCAGGCACCCCGATCCCCATGGCGGGGGTGCCCTACCACGCGGCGGAGAGCTACCTGGCGAAACTCGTCAGGAAGGGCGAGTCGGTCGCCATCTGCGAGCAGATCGGTGACCCGGCGACCAGCAAGGGGCCGGTCGAACGCAAGGTCACCCGCATCGTAACGCCGGGTACGCTGACCGACGAAGCACTGTTGTCCGAGAGCCGCGACAACCTGGTCGCGGCGATGTTCGCCGACACCGAGGCCATCGGTCTCGCATGGCTGGACCTGGCAGGCGGCCGCTTCCGCATGACCGAAGTCGCGGATGGCGAAGCCGTTGCCGGCGAACTCGAACGGCTGCGACCGGCCGAGCTCATCGTCGACGAGGACCAGGTCGATGCGCGGCGTTTCGGCGACGGCGTGCGTGTCACGCGGCGGCCGCCCTGGCATTTCGAACTCGACGGGGCAGCGCGGCTCTTGTGCCGGCAATTCGGCACGCACGATCTGTCGGGCTTCGGCTGCGACGCGTTTCCGCGCGGGGTGGCGGCCGCCGGAGCACTGCTGCAGTACGTCAGCGATACGCAGAAAGCGTCATTGCCGCACCTGCAGGCGATCACGGTCGAACGGCGCGAGGACGCGGTCATTATGGACGGACCGACGCGCCGCAACCTGGAACTCCATGCATCGCTCAGCGGGCACGATCAGCATACGCTCGCGGGCGTCATGGATCGCTGCCAGAGCCCCATGGGCAGCCGGTTGCTGCGGCGCTGGATTCAACGACCGCTGCGCGATTCCGATACCTTGAAAGGCCGCTATCAGGCTGTCGAGGCGATGCTCGCCGGCAACGCCGTCGAATCGCTGCAACCCCTGTTGCGAGGCATCGGCGATGTCGAGCGCATCCTGTCCCGCGTGGCGCTGCGATCCGCACGCCCGCGCGACCTGCGCCAGCTCTGCGAGGCATTGTCACGCCTGCCCGCGTTGCGCTCACAGCTCTCCGGCATGCAGTCACCGCAGCTGCACGCCCTGCGCGAGCGCATGGTTCCGCATCATCGGGAACAACAGCTGCTTGCCGACGCGATCATCGACAACCCGCCAATGCTGATCCGCGACGGCGGCGTGATCGCGGAGGGCTTCGACGACGAACTCGACGAGTTGCGCGGCATCGCCGACAACGCCGACCGGTTCCTGCTGGATCTCGAAGCGCGCGAGAAAGCGCGTACCGGCATTGCCACGCTCAAGCTGGGCTACAACCGCGTACACGGCTACTACATCGAGATCAGCAAGGGCCAGGCGTCCAGGGCACCCGACGACTATGTTCGCCGGCAGACACTGAAAGCCGCCGAGCGGTACATCACGCCGGAGCTGAAGGAATTCGAGGACAAGGTACTGAGCGCTCGGGAACGCGCGCTTGCCCGCGAGAAGTTGCTCTACGAACAGCTGCTGGATCGCCTGAACGAGGCGCTTGGCGGCCTGCAACAAAGCGCCTTCGCCGTCGCCGAACTCGACGTGCTGTTGTGTTTCGCCGAACGCGCCGAAAGCCTGCGCCTCGCGAAGCCCGAACTGAGCGACGAGCCATGCATCGAAATCCGCGGCGGACGGCACCTCGTCGTCGAACAGGTCATCGAGACACCGTTCGTCGCCAACGACCTCACCCTGACCGACGAGCAGCGGCTGATCGTCATCACCGGCCCCAACATGGGCGGCAAGTCGACCTACATGCGGCAGACCGCCCTCATCGCAATACTCGCGCACATCGGCAGTTTCGTGCCTGCGGACTCGCTGCGCATCGGGCCGATCGACCGCATATTCACACGCATCGGCGCGTCAGATGACATTGCCGGCGGGCGCTCGACGTTCATGGTGGAAATGACGGAGACGGCGACGATCCTGAATAACGCCACGGCAGAAAGCCTGGTGCTGATGGACGAAATCGGGCGCGGCACCAGCACCTTCGACGGTCTGTCGCTGGCCTGGGCCGCGGCACACTACATGGGTGAGGAGACGCGCGCCTTTACCTTGTTCGCGACGCACTATTTCGAGTTGACCGCACTGGCCGAGGAACTTCCCGCCTGCCGTAACGTGCATCTCGACGCGACTGAACACGACGGCCGCCTGGTGTTCCTGCACGCGGTGAAGCCCGGGCCCGCCAACCAGAGCTACGGCCTGCAGGTCGCGGCGCTCGCGGGCGTGCCGCGGCACGTCGTGCAGCGCGCCCGCGACTATCTCGCAACACTGGAATCTCACCAGGGGGCGCTGACGCAAAGCCCGCAGGCGCAATTGCCGCTGGGGCCCGCCGAAGGGTCTCGAAGCGATGCGCTCGGGGAGGCACTGGACGAACTGGATCCGGATGCCATGACGCCACGGCAGGCGCTCGAAGCGCTGTACAAACTGAAGGATCTGTAGGCGCGGTTCTCGAGGCGCGCCCCCTACTCCTCGCGCAGGAACTCACCACGGCGCAGGAACGTCCCGATCTGATCGGCCACGTTGCGCGATATCAACATGCCCGTGTGTGTCGTCGGCATCACGATGTGATCCGTGGCGCCGTCGAGCTGCGTTTCGGCGACAGTAACGGTACCGTCGTTCGGCTCCCCGAACGGCCCTGCAACGTGCCCGACGCCGAACGGGATCGAGCCGGCGATGGAGCCGATTTCGCGGCGGGCGGTCACCTCGCTCGCCCACTCGTTGGCGGAACCGTGAACCGTTCCCTGCGGCACCGAGACACCGAGCAGGTGCTCACCCCAGCTCTTTGCATTGAGGATGGTGGCGGCGCGCGAGCCGCGCAGCGGCGACCCGACACAGACGATGCGGCCGGGAACTTCGGAATAATGATTGGCGAGCATTCGCAGGATGACGAGGCCGCCCAGGCTGTGACCGACCAGGTGGGCCTGCTCGATACCGTTCTCCTCCAGGAAACGGGCCAGCCGGCCCGCGTTTTCATCGAGCGTCTTGGTGACGGAGGGGTAATTGAACACGTACGCCTGCATGCCGAACTCGCGCTCGAGATGCCGCTTGACCAGGTACATCCCGCTTCCGTGGGCCCACAAGCCGTGGGTGCATACGACCGTATCGATCGAATTCACGTTAGTGCCAGGTTCCATAGCGCGTCCCGATTCGTCCACGACCACACCGCTTCGGCAGCGTCGGCGACGGGCAACCAGCGGCAGGACGAGTGTTCGTCACCGCACAGTTCGATGTCGGCGATTTCCGGCAGGCGGTAACGCCACTCGAACTCCACGTTCTCGACGACCCCCGGTGCGAAACGGACGCGCCAGCGCGGGTCGATCGCAAACTGCCGGCTCACGCCCGTGTAGTCGAGCCGGCCTGCGGCGCCGAGCCCGGTTTCCTCCGCCAGTTCCCGCCGGGCCGCCTCCTCGTGCGTCTCCCCGGCGAGCAGGCTGCCGGTTACCGACTGCCAGAATTCGAACGGACGCCGGCGGCGCAACAGCAGTACCTGGCCGTCGTCGGTGCACACGACGACAAGAACGGACTCGGGCCGGCGGTAGTCAGTCGGCACGCGGCGTGCGCAGGCGGATTCCGACTTCCTTGAGCTGTTCCGCGGATACGGCGCCCGGTGCATTGGTCAGGGGATCGTGTGCCGACTGTGTCTTCGGGAATGCGATCACGTCGCGAATGCTCTCCGCACCGGCCATCAGCATGACCACGCGATCGAGGCCGAATGCTATGCCGCCATGCGGCGGTGCCCCGAATTCCAGCGCCCGCAACAGGAAACCGAATTTTTCTTCGGCCTCCTCCGGGCTGATGTCGAGAAGCTCGAATACCGCAGACTGCATGTCCTGGTCGTGGATACGAATCGATCCACCGCCAACCTCAGAACCGTTCAACACCATGTCGTACGCACGTGACAGCGCATTGCCGGGATCGTCCCGCAGCGCATCGGCGTCGTTGACGGCCGGCGCCGTGAACGGATGGTGAAGTGCGGTCCAGCGCGCGGATTGCGACGCCCTCTCGAACATCGGGAAATCCACTACCCAGAGCGGCGCCCAGCCTTCTTCGATGAGGCCCCGGTCCTCGCCGAGCTGGACACGCAAGGCACCCAGCGCCTCGTTGACGATTCTCGCCTTGTCGGCGCCGAAGAAGATCACGTCGCCGGACTCTGCGCCGGTACGCTCGAGGATACCCTCGACGGCCTCGTCGGGCAGGAACTTGAGAATCGGCGACTGCAACCCCTCGCGTCCGGCCGCAGCGTCGTTGACTTTTATGTAGGCGAGCCCTTTGGCACCGTAACGGCCGACGTAATCGCCGTAGTCGTCGAGTTCCTTGCGGCTCATCCCGGCCCCGCCAGGCAGGCGCAGCGCAGCAACACGTCCCTCCGGATCGTTCGCCGGCCCGGCAAACACCTTGAACTCGACGTCGCCGACGAGATCCGCGACTTCGATCAACTCGAGGTCGATACGCAGGTCGGGCTTGTCGGAACCGAAACGCTGCATGGCCTCGGCGTAGGTCATGCGCGGGAACGGGTCGGGCAAGTCGATGTCGAGCACGGCCTTGAAGACGTGTCGCATCAGCGACTCCATCTCGCCCGTTACGATTTCTTCGTTTACGAAGCTCATCTCGATGTCGAGCTGCGTAAACTCGGGCTGCCGGTCGGCGCGCAGGTCCTCGTCGCGAAAACAGCGCACGATCTGGTAGTAGCGATCCAGCCCCGACATCATCAGGAGCTGCTTGAACAGCTGCGGCGACTGCGGCAAGGCGAAGAACTTGCCGGGGTGGGTGCGGCTCGGGACGATATAGTCTCGCGCCCCTTCCGGCGTTGCGCGGGTCAGCATGGGCGTTTCGACGTCCACGAAGCCGGCATTGTCGAGGTATTCGCGCATCGCCCGTGTTACGCGGTGCCGCAGACGCAGGTTGCCGAGCATGTCCTCGCGCCGCAGATCCAGATAGCGATACTTGAGACGCAACTCTTCATTGGCCTGTTCGTCGTGATGGAAGGGCGGCGTCTCCGCGCGGTTCAGAACCTCGAGTTCCTGGGCCAGCACCTCGACGTGGCCGGTGGCCATGTTGGGGTTGATCGTGCCCTCGGGCCGCTCCCGGACCTTGCCTTTCACCGCCAGCACGAATTCGCCGCGAATCCGCTCGGCCTCGGCAAAGATATCAGCCCGGTCGGGGTCGAAGACGACCTGCAGCAGCCCTTCACGGTCGCGCAGATCGACGAATATGACGCCGCCGTGGTCGCGACGGCGGTGCACCCAGCCGCACACCGACACCTGTTTGCCGATCATCGACTGGTCAACTTGTCCGCAATAGTGGCTGCGCATGATACTGACGGCCCTGAAAAAAGAGGCGGAATGGTACGGCCTGAGCGACGGCCGCGCAAGGCAACGCTGCCTCCTCGGTCAGCCCCCCTCGCCGGATCCGCCGGGTTTGCCCAGTGGCAGCTCGCGGGTCTCGTGGTTGCGCCAGGGCGGCACGACGACACCCAGCGAGATGATCATCTTGAGGGCCTCATCCACCTCCATATCGAGCACGGTGACGTCTTTCTTCGGCACGATGATGATGAAGCCGGAGGTCGGGTTCGGCGTCGTCGGCACGAAGCAACAGGTCACGTCCTCGCCCGTTCTGCCCTGGACCTCCCCGAGCTGCGCCGAGGTCTGGAACGCAAGGCTGTAAATGCCCTTGCGTGGATACTGGATCAAGAGCACCTTCTTGAATGCGTTACTGGAATCCGAGAAGACGATCTCGGCAAAGTTCTTCGCGGCCGAATAGACCGATCTCACGACCGGGATCCGGTCCATCAGCGACTCCCAGCCGCCGACGAACGCACGCCCCACGAAATTGGCGGCGAGCACGCCCGTTACCAGCAGCAGGATCACCGTCAGTATTACGCCCAGCCCGGGGATATGAAAACCGAGGATATTGTCGGGCCTGTATTGCGGAGGCAGCAACAGCAGGGATCGGTCCATCAGCCGGACCGCGAATCGAAGCAGGAGAATCGTCAGGCCCAGCGGCAACCAGACCAGGATGCCGGCAACGATGTAGCGACGCAGGGCTTTCATACTGCGCGACTATCCGGCACTTGGCTTGCTGCCGCCGGCGGGCTTGGTATCCCGCTTTTTCACCCCTTCCGCTGCCGGCTTGTCGTCCTTCTTCGCATCATCTTTCTTGGCCGCTTCCTTTTCGCCGTGCAGGTTGCGCTGCTTGTCTTTCTTGAAGTCGGTCTCATACCAGCCCGAGCCCTTCAGGCGAAACCGCGGTGCCGACAGTTGACGCTTGAGCTGCGGCTCGCCGCACTCGGGGCAATCGACAAGCGGATCGTCCGAGATCTTCTGCAGGACGTCGAGCGTGTGCCCGCAGTTCTTGCATGCGTATCCGTAGATGGGCATCGGTTTCAATCTCCAGGAGTTTGCCGAATTATAGTAGGAGCGCGCCTCGACGCGCGAGTCACGCCGCGTTCTGGAACTCGAGCCGATCCTGGTCCACGCCGACCTCGATCACGTCACCCGGCTTGAATTTGCCCTGCAGAATTTCCTGCGCCAGCGGATTCTCTACCTGCTGCTGAATCGCGCGCTTCAGCGGCCTCGCACCGTAAACGGGATCGAACCCGGCATCGGCGAGCTTGTCGCGGGCCGCGTCCGACAGGTGAATGCGCATGTCGCGCTCGGCGAGCCGATCGTGGAGGTAACCCAGCTGGATATCGACGATCCTGCGGATGTGTTCCCGGCCGAGCGGATGGAACACGACCACGTCATCCACGCGGTTGATGAACTCCGGCCGGAAGTGCTGCCCGACGACATCCATGACCGCGAGCTTCATCGCGTCGTAGTTTTCCTCGCCCGCCATCTCCTGGATCATCTGCGACCCCAGGTTGGAGGTCATTACGATCACGGTATTGCGAAAGTCGACGGTGCGGCCTTGTCCGTCCGTCAGGCGCCCGTCGTCGAGCACCTGCAATAGTACGTTGAACACATCGGGATGCGCTTTCTCGACCTCGTCGAGGAGAATCACCGAGTAGGGACGCCTGCGCACAGCCTCGGTCAGGTAACCGCCCTCCTCGTAACCCACGTAGCCCGGCGGTGCGCCGATCAGGCGCGCGACCGAATGCTTCTCCATGAACTCGGACATGTCGAGCCGCACCATCGCGTCGTCGGTGTCGAACAGGAAACTCGCGAGCGCCTTCGTAAGCTCCGTCTTGCCGACGCCGGTCGGGCCCAGGAACAGGAAGGAGCCGATCGGGCGGCGCGGATCCGAGAGCCCGGCACGCGAACGACGGATCGCATTGGCGACGGCCGTCACGGCCTCTTCCTGCCCCACGACCCGCTCCTGCACGACGGATTCCATTTGCAGCAGCTTTTCCTTTTCGCCCTCGAGCATCTTGGACACCGGTATACCGGTCCACTTGGAGACGATCTCGGCAACTTCCTCTTCGGTGACGTTGTTGCGCAGCAGCGTCGCCTCGCGCTGCTCGGCGCCTGCCGCCTCCGCAAGCTGCTTCTCCAGCTCGGGGATACGGCCATACTGCAGTTCCGACATGCGCGCCAGGTCGTTGGCGCGGTGTGCGGTTTCGAGTTCCAGCCGGGCTCGCTCGAGTTCCTCCTTGATGTGTGCCGTGCCCTGCATCGCGGCCTTTTCGGACGTCCAGATTTCCTCGAGGTCCGCATACTCGCGCTCGAGTTCGCCGAGCTGGGTTTCGAGATCGACAAGGCGCTTTTTCGAGGCGTCGTCCGATTCCTTCTTCAGGGCTTCGCGCTCGATCTTGAGCTGGATGATGCGGCGTTCCAGGCGATCCATGGATTCGGGCTTCGAGTCGATCTCGATACGAATACGCGACGCGGCCTCGTCGACGAGGTCGATTGCCTTGTCAGGCAGCTTGCGCCCGCTGATGTAACGATGCGACAGCGTTGCCGCCGCCACGATCGCGGGATCGGTGATCTCGACGCCGTGGTGAATCTCGTATCGCTCCTTCAGGCCGCGCAGGATCGCAATTGTGTCTTCCACCGTCGGCTCATCGACGAGCACCTGCTGGAAACGGCGCTCCAGCGCCGCGTCCTTTTCGACGTACTTGCGGTATTCATCGAGCGTCGTTGCGCCCACGCAGTGCAGTTCGCCCCGTGCCAGTGCCGGCTTCAGCATGTTGCCGGCGTCCATCGATCCCTCGGCTTTGCCGGCACCCACCATGGTGTGCAGCTCATCGATGAACAGGATGATCTGGCCTTCCTGCTTGGCGAGATCGCTCAGGACCGCCTTCAGGCGCTCCTCGAACTCGCCGCGAAACTTCGCGCCGGCGATCAGTGCACCCATGTCCAGCGACAGGATGCGCTTGCCGCGCAGTCCCTCGGGCACTTCGTTGTTGACGATGCGCTGCGCGAGCCCCTCGACGATGGCTGTTTTGCCGACGCCGGGCTCACCGATCAATACCGGGTTGTTCTTGGTGCGGCGCTGCAGGATCTGGATGGTGCGCCGGATCTCCTCGTCGCGGCCGATGATCGGGTCGAGCTTGCCCTGCTCCGCGCGCTCCGTCAGGTCGATCGTGTAGCGTTCGAGCGCCTGTCGGGTGTCCTCTGCGTTCGGATCGTCCACCTGCTGGCCGCCGCGCAGGTCGTCGATCGCCTTCTCCACCGCACCGCGCACCGCGCCGGCCTGCTCGAAAATACTCTTCAGCGGCGAGCTGTCGTCCAGCGCCGCGAGCACGAACAGTTCGCTCGAGATGTATTGGTCGTCGCGCTTCTGAGCGAGCTTGTCCGTGATATTGAACAACTTGCCGAGATCGTTGCTGAAATGCACGTCACCGCCGGCCCCTTCGACCTTCGGAAGCCGGTCGATCGCTTCGCCGAGCTGCGAGCGCAGCAGGTTCACGTTTGCGCCTGCCTTCGTCAGCAGGCCGCGAACGCTGCCACCCTGCTGGTCCAGCAGTGCCACCATGACGTGGGAAGGCTCGATGAACTGGTGGTCCTGGCCTACTGCCAGCGACTGCGCATCCGCCAGTGCCATTTGGAATTTGCTTGTCAGTTTGTCCAGACGCATGTCTCGCCCCTGAAATCCGGGTTACTCAAATCTGCCCCAGAAATTGAGCCTCGGCAGACAAATTCAACGCCTGCGGACGATAAAACCGGCATTAGGGCCGGCTGGAGCGCGCCTCGGCGCGCGATCGTTGCCGGGACCATTCGCGCTCCGGGAAGCACTCCTGCAGAAAAGATTCAGCGGCGACGGTGGATGAACGTCGCCATCCGGCCGCACTGGCCGTCCCGCCGGTAGGAGAAGAACCGCTCGCTGTCGCCGACCGTACAAAGATCACCGCCATAGACCGCGCCGACGCCAGCAGCCTCGAGTTGACGCCGGGTGAGCGCATAGAGATCGGCCTGCCATCGGCCACGCTCGTTCGGCAGAAAACAGGCCTCCGCCCCGGCGTCACCGGCAAGAAAAGCTGCGCGGACTTCGCCACCCACCTCGAACGCGGGCTGCGAGATCGCCGGGCCAAACCACGCCAGGAGGCGCCCCGGCGGCGTCCGCACGTGCGCCAGGGTCGCGCCCACGATGCCGGCCGCCAGTCCCCGCCAGCCCGCGTGGATTGCGGCGATTTCGTCGCCGCTGTCCGCACACAGCAGTATCGGCAGGCAGTCGGCAGTCAGTACCGCCACGGTTGTGCCGGGCTCGCGCGCGATGGCCGCGTCCGCCTCGATTGGCGCCGCGTCCCCGGCCACGCGAACGGCGGTGCCGTGCACCTGCGTGAGCCAGTCAGGCTCTGCATCGAGGCCGCAGCCGGCGACGAATCGCTGCCGGTTCTCGGCGACGCAGGCCGGGTCATCGCCGACGTGGTCGCCAAGATTCATGGATGCGTATGCTCCGCCGCTAACGCCGCCAATGCGGGTGGTCGTGCCCGCCACGATGTCGGCCGGCGCGGGCCATTCGGCCCTGATCCATTGCACGCTCATGCGATGTCCTCACGCAGCACTCGCAGCAAACCCTGGAAATCAGCAGGCGGCGGGACGTCGAAGTTCAGCTCTTCGCCGGTCACGGGATGCCTGAGTTCGAGCCTTGCCGCGTGCAGCGCCTGGCGCCTGAACCCTCGGAGCGCATCGCGAAGCGCCTCTGACGCGCCCGCCGGCAAGCCGAGCCGCCCCCCGTAAACGGGATCGCCAACGAGCGCATGCCGGCGATACGCGAAGTGCACCCGGATCTGGTGAGTCCGGCCGGTCTCCAGCATCACCTTGACGTAAGTGTGGGCGCGGAAACGCTCGATGACCGTGTAGTGGGTCACCGCCGGCCTGCCGGTGTCGCGCACAGCCATCCGGGTGCGGTCGACCGGGTGGCGGCCGATCGCGGCGTCGATTTTGCCTCCGCCGGTTAGAACCCCGTTGCAGATCGCGAGGTAATGGCGCGATATCGCGCGCTCCGCGAGCGCCCGGACCAGCGCGGTGTGGGCCGGCAGTGACTTCGCGACGAGCAGCAGGCCGCTGGTATCCTTGTCGAGGCGGTGAACGATGCCGGCACGCGGCAGTGATCCCAGCTGCGGCACGTGCGCCAGCAGGCCGTTCATCAGGGTACCGCTCGCGTTCCCCGCACCGGGATGTACCACGAGCCCGGCGGGTTTGTTGATCACCAGGAGATCGGCGTCTTCAAATACGACGTCGAGCGCCATGGGTTCGGGCTCGGCTCGCACGGCAACATCGGCGCTCACGGTCACGACGGCGGTCTCGCCGCCCAGAACCCGGTCGCGGGGCCGCCATTGGGCGCCATCGACGAGCACCGAACCGTCGAGCAGCCAGGCCTTCAGGCGGCTGCGCGAGTAATCCGGAAACATTCGCGCGAGAGCCTGGTCCAACCTCTGGCCGGCCATCTCGTCGGGTATTTGCCCGGTGTGCTGGGTGCGTTGTTCAGTCATCGTCGTTTTGGGAGTTTACGGTATACTCGCCGATTTGGTTCGGCCCGCGAAGACATGATCGATTTCCCCAACTTGCCGCGAATTCCCGAGCGCCTGCAGCGGCAGGTCCGCCAGGCGGTGCTGCTCGCGACGTTCGCAGTTCTGTCCGCCTGTGCCGGCAATGAAGAGACCTTCGACGCGGCGCAGGACCTGCAGGAAGCGTACGCGCAGGCGCAATCGTCGATCCAGGGCGGCAACTACCGCCGTGGCATCCAGATACTCGAGGCGATCCAGGCGCGTTACCCGTTCAGTGACATCGCACGCCAGGTCCAGCTGGACCTGATGTACGCCTATTACAAGAGCGGCGCACCGGAACTGGCTGTCGAAGCCGCCGACACCTTCATGCGCGAAAACCCGATTCACCCGCGCGTCGACTATGCCCTGTACATCAAGGGCCTTGCCTATTTCGATGACGAGCCCGGCATTCTCGAGCGCTGGTTCCGCAAGAATACGGATAAGCGCCCGCCCAAGGACGTCGAGCAGGCCTACCAGTCTTTCCGTCGCCTCGTCGAACGCTACCCGGCGAGCGAATACGCGCCGGATGCCCAGCAGCGCATCGTTTACCTGAAGAATCGCCTGGCGGCGTACGAGAACGAGGTCGCCGACTACTACCTGCGCCGTGGCGCGTATGTCGCCGCAGCGAATCGCGCCAAGAATGCGCTCGAGTCCTACAACGGTGCCGACAGCAACGCCCAGTCGCTGCGCATCATGATTGAGGCGTACGAGGAACTCGGCATGAACGACCTCGCCGCCGACGCGCAGCGTGTTCTCGAGCTGAACTTCCCGGGTTCCTAGCCGGGAAACCGATACCAGGATGTGATCGGATAGCGCCAATCGCGGCCGAAAGCCCGGCTGCTGATGCGTATGCCCGGTGGCGCCTGGCGCCGCTTGTACTCATTGTGCTTCACCATCTGCAGGACGCGCACGACGATCGCTTTGTCGAAACCGAGTCCCGTGATCTCGTCCACCGACATGTCCTTTTCGATGAACGCTTCGAGAATCGGGTCGAGCACCGCGTAATCGGGCAGTGAGTCGCTGTCTTTCTGGTCCGGCCGGAGTTCCGCCGACGGCTCGCGCGTGATCACGCGTTCCGGGATGGCGTCGCCCAGCGTGTTGCGATAACTCGCAAGACTGTAGACCAGTGACTTGTAGCAATCCTTGATCGGTGCAAAACCACCCGCCATGTCACCATAGAGCGTCGCATAACCAACCGCCATCTCGCTCTTGTTGCCGGTCGTGAGGAGCATGCGGCCGGTCTTGTTGGATATCGCCATGAGGATCATGCCGCGACAGCGCGCCTGTATGTTCTCTTCCGTAACGTCGGGCTCGCGGCCGGCGAAGATCTCTGCCAGCTGCTTCACCGTCGCGTCATACATCGGCGCGATAGGCACGACGTCGTAACGAAAACCCATCGTGTCGGCCTGCTTCGCGGCGTCTTCCTGGCTGATCGTGCTCGTGTAGCGGAACGGCATCATGACCGCCCGGACCTTGTCGGCACCGATCGCATCGCAGGCGATAGCGGTGACCAGCGCCGAATCGATGCCGCCTGACAGCCCGATGATGACACCCGGGAAGCCGTGCTTACGAACATAGTCTCGTGTTCCTGTGACGAGGGCGCCATACACGCTCGCTTCCAGCGACAGGGATTCGGCAACCTCGCCCTGCTCGGGCTCGACACGGCTGCCCGAACCGCGCAGGACGACACGGTATAGACCCTCATCGAAGGGCGGCGCGCGAAACCGGATATCGCCATCGGCCGTCATCGCGAACGAGCCGCCATCGAATACGAGTTCGTCCTGGCCGCCGACCATGTTCAGGTAGACGATCGGTACGTTGCTCTCACCGGCGCGCGCCGCGGCGGCACGCTCCCGGTTTTCCTGGCTGCGCGTCTGGTAGGGGGAGCCGTTGATGGCGACGACGACCTCGGCCCCCGCGGCCCTGCTGGCCGCGATCGGCGCCTGGCGCCAGATGTCCTCGCAGATATTCAGGCCGATGCGGATGCCGTTGAGCGTGAAGACGGATGCAGATTTGCCCGCCGTGAAGTAACGCTCCTCGTCGAAAACCGCGTAGTTCGGCAAGCAGCGCTTGCGGTACCGACAGAGATACTTGCCGTCGGCAATCACCGCACAGCTGTTGTAGATCTCGTCGCCCTGGTATTCCGGAAACCCGACGAGTACGGCGATGCCCTTGACGCCGGCGCGGATGTCATCGAGCGAACGCTCGACTGCGTGGCGCAGGCCGGCGTGAAACAACAGGTCCTCAGGCGGGTACCCGCAGATGCTCAGCTCGGGAAATACGACCAGGTCTGCACGCAGTTCATCGCGGGCTCTTACGGCCGACTCGAGAATGCGCTCGGTGTTGCCCCTGACGTCGCCGACGACGAGATCGAGCTGCGCAAGCGCGACGGTGACCGTATTGTTCATCCCTGCCCTCGAGCAGTGCTAGCCGCCAAGAATCTCCTGCATCTTGCTGCCCAGTTCCGCGGGTGAGCGAACCGTCGCGACGCCGGCCGCATCGAGTGCCTCGAACTTGGCGTCGGCAGTGCCCTTGCCACCGGCAATGATCGCACCGGCATGTCCCATGCGCTTGCCGGGCGGCGCCGTGACGCCGGCAATGTACGCAACGACCGGCTTGGAGACGTTCGCCTTGATGTATTCGGCTGCGGCCTCTTCGTCGGAGCCGCCAATCTCGCCGACCATCACGACACCGTCCGTGTCCGGGTCCGCCTCGAATAGTTCCAGGCAGTCGACGAAGTCCATGCCTCGTACCGGGTCGCCGCCGATGCCGATGCAGGTGCTCTGCCCGAGACCGTTCAGGGTAGTCTGGTGTACCGCCTCATAGGTCAGTGTGCCGGACCGCGAAACGATGCCGATACGGCCTTTCTTGTGAATAAAGCCCGGCATGATGCCGATCTTGCACTCTTCCGGCGTGATAATGCCCGGGCAATTCGGGCCGATGAGACGACAGTCGAAGTCCCTCATCGCAGACTTGACCTTGACCATGTCCATGACCGGGATGCCTTCGGTGATGCACACGACCAGCTTCACGCCGGAATCGGCCGCCTCCAGAATTGCGTCGGCCGCAAACGGCGCCGGCACGTAAATCATGCTGACGTCCGCGCCCGTCTCGGCGACCGCTTCGCGCATCGTATTGAACACGGGCACGCCGAGGCTCTCCTCGCCGCCGCGGCCCGGCGTGACGCCGCCCACGACCTGGGTGCCATAGTCGATGCACTGCTGGGTATGGAACTGCCCCTGGTTACCGGTGATGCCCTGGCAGATGATCTTGCTGTCTTTGTTGACCAGAATGCTCATTGCTTTATCCGTCAGGCTGTGGCGGCCACGGCTTTCTGTGCCGCATCCGCGAGGTCTTTTGCCGTGATGATGTCGAGGCCGCTTTCCTTAAGCAGTTCCCGGCCCTTCTCGACGTTCGTGCCCTCGAGTCGCACGACGACCGGCACCTTGACGCCAACGCCCTTCACGGCATCGACGATGCCCTGTGCGATGAGGTCGCAGCGCACGATACCGCCAAAGATGTTGACGAGAATCGCCGTGACGCTCTCGTTCGACAGGATGAGTTTGAACGCCTCGGTCACGCGCTCGCTGGTGGCGCCGCCTCCCACATCGAGGAAATTCGCCGGCGTGCCGCCATGCAGCTTGATGATGTCCATCGTCGCCATCGCAAGCCCTGCGCCGTTCACCATGCAGGCGATATTGCCATCCAGCGATACATAATTGAGGTCGTGCTCGGCCGCCTCCCGCTCGCGCTCGTCTTCCTGAGAGATATCGCGCATCTTCACGAGGTCCGGCTGGCGATACAGCGCGTTGCCCTCGATGTTGATCTTGGCGTCGAGCGCCATGACGTCGCCTGCGCCCGTCGTGATCAGCGGGTTGATCTCGACCAGGCTGGCATCGCATTCCTGGTACAGGGTATAGAGCCGCTTGACGAGGTTGCCGAATTGGCGCATCTGCTTCTTGTCGAGGCCGAGCCCGAACGCCAGCTGGCGCGCCTGGTAATCCTGCAACCCGGCATCCGGCGCGATCGCGACCGTGAAAATTTTCTCGGGCGTCTCTGCCGCGACCTGCTCGATGTCCATGCCGCCGGCAGCCGATGCAATGAACGCCACGCGGCTGACCTCGCGATCCACGAGCATCGACAGGTACAGCTCGCGATCGATGTCGGAACCTTCCTCGACGTAAACGACGTTGACCGGCAGCCCTTCGGGCCCGGACTGGTGAGTGACGAGCTGCGTACCGAGCATGCCTTCCGCATGTTCACGCACCTCTTCGGTGCTGCGGGCGAGCTTGACACCGCCCGCTTTGCCGCGGCCGCCGGCGTGCACCTGGGCTTTTACGACCCACAGCTCGCCGCCGAGCTCTTCCGCCGCGGCCACCGCGGCGTCGCCGGTCTCGGCAGGGATGCCACGTGGCACGGGTATGCCGTAATCGGCAAACAAGCGTTTCGATTGGTACTCGTGAAGATTCATTGGATTGTCTGTTTTGTTGTTTTGACAGGCCGGCGTATTCTGTAGGATTCCGGCCCCGGACGCAAAGCAACGTGACCTGTGCAAGGCAATGACGGGCGAAATCCGCGATAATCCGCCCATGGATCAGGCCAGCACCGAGAGACTCGGCAGACAAACCATACGCATGAGCCGCGAGGCACTGCTGCAGAAGAGCATCGAGGAGCCGGATCTCTCCTGGCGCGTGCTCATCACGCTGAACGTCTTCCGCCTGTTCGTGGCGGCGCTGCTGCTGGGCCTGTTCTTCATGGGCGGCGAACCACGCATCTTCGGAGATCGTTACCCGATACCGTTTGCCACGTCGGCCACGATCTACCTGTTGCTGGCGGTCGTCTTCGCGACCTCGTTGCGGCAGCGCTGGGCGAGGGCCAGCATCCAGGCTGCGATACAGATGTTTGTCGACATCGTCCTGGTCGTCGCGTTGATGCATACGAGCGGCGGCATCAGCAGCGGGCTCGGCGGGCTTCTCATCGTGTTCGTCGGCGCAGGGAGCCTGGTGCTACCGGGACAGGTACCGGCGATCGTGGGCGCGATGGCGACGTTCGCGATACTCGGCGAACAGGTATTCGCACAATTCACCGGAGCAGCGAACGCTGTCAATTACCCGGCGGCGGGCGTTCTTTCGGCGGTCATCTTCTCGATGTCGCTGGCGGTCCGTCCGCTTGCCCGGCGCATCCAGGAAAGCGAAGCCCTGGCGCGCCAGCGCGGCGTGGACTTGCAGAACCTGTCCGAGCTCAATGAGTACATCGTGCAGCACCTGCGCGAGAGCATCGTCGTGGTGGACGCGGACAACCAGATTCGGCTGAACAACGCGTCGGCCGCCAGGCTGCTGGGCTCTTCGGAGATGCTCCGCACCGGCCCGCTCAGGGAGACGTCGGAACCGCTGGCCGACTATGTGAGCCGCTGGCGCAGGGATAACGCGCTGTCGTCGCATCCCGAATTCACGCTGGTCAACGAGGGCAACAGCGCGCGGATCACGGCGCATCTCGCGCCGCTCGGCAAGGGCGGCGACCGTGACGGCCCGTTGCTGATCTTCCTGGAGGACGCCAGCATATTCAATGCGCGCGTGCAGCAGTCGAAGCTCGCGTCCCTCGGGCGGCTGAGCGCCAGCATTGCGCATGAGATCCGCAACCCGGTGGGCGCAATGAGCCATGCGGCACAGCTGCTCCGCGAAGCGGACAGCCTGACGGACGACGACAAGCGCCTCACGGATATCATCCAGACGCACTCCAGCCGGGTCAGCCACATCATCGATAACGTGCTGCAGCTGTCGAGGCGGGAATCCGGTGCACCCG
The DNA here is from genome assembly GCA_965365575.1 of uncultured Gammaproteobacteria bacterium. GTDB lineage: Bacteria > Pseudomonadota > Gammaproteobacteria > Steroidobacterales > Woeseiaceae > UBA1847. The sequence goes on along the minus strand of CBDUCE010000014.1, from coordinate 5,007 downwards.
AGCGCTTCCGGCTCAGGGCCTGGCTGGAGGACTTTGCGCGCGAATTCACGCGCACGCTCGAGCTGCAGGAAGGCGAACTGGCCATCGAGAATGTGCCGGACGAGCTCGAAGTGCGCATGGACAAGAGCCACCTGCGCCAGGTGCTTTGGAATCTCTGCGATAACGCCGTGAAATACGCGTCGGAGACCGGCGGCATCCTGGTCGAACTGCATGCCGGCCGCGTCGAAGCGCAGGGACGGCCTTACCTCGAGGTGCGCGACCACGGGCTCGGGGTAGATCCGGCGACGGCCGAGCAGATATTCGAACCGTTTTTCACGGCGCGCTCGGGAGGCACCGGGCTTGGGCTTTACATCTCGCGCGAGCTTTGCGAACTCAACCGCGCCACGCTGCTCTACCTTGACCGGGCCGGTGGGGGCAGTATCTTTCGTATCGTATTTTCCGACCCGGACCGCTGGGACAAGCAGGACTGATCATGGGCCAGCCGCGCGCACTCGTCATCGACGACGAACCCGATATCTGCGAATTGCTGTCGCTGACGCTCGGGCGAATGCAGATCGACACGGAGTCTGCTGGCGACGTCGGCAGCGCCAAGGACCTGCTCGGCTCGCAGCAGTTCGACCTGTGTCTCACGGATATGCGGCTGCCGGACGGCGACGGCCTGGAACTCGTGGAGTGGATGCAGGTTCACGCACCCAATGTGCCGGTAGCCGTAATTACGGCGCACGGCAATATCGAAACGGCAGTGCAGGCGCTGAAGTTCGGTGCCTTTGATTTCATCTCCAAGCCGCTGGACCTGAATCACCTCAGGAACATCGTCGAGAACGCGCTGAAGGTCGACGACGAGCACATCGGCGAACAGTCGAAACTCCTGGGAAACTCGCAACCGATGCGGGAACTGCGCGAAATGATCGACAAGGTCGCGCGCTCGCAGGCGCCCGTGCACATATCGGGCGAGTCCGGCACCGGCAAGGAGCTCGTGGCGCGGCTGATTCACGAATCCGGCCCGCGCTCCGAGGGACCCTTCGTCCCGGTGAACTGCGGCGCGATACCGGCCGAACTCATGGAGAGCGAGTTCTTCGGCCATCGCAAGGGCAGCTTCACAGGCGCGGTCGCCGACAAGGTCGGGCTGGTGCAAAGCGCCGACGGCGGGACGCTGTTCCTCGATGAGATCGCTGACCTGCCGCTCGCGATGCAAGTGAAGCTGCTGCGCGTCATCCAGGAGAAGACGGTGCGCCCGGTCGGTTCGTCCAGGGAAGAGCAGGCGAATGCGCGGATACTCTCTGCGACGCATCGCTCGCTTGCGGATATGGTGGCGAAGGGCGAGTTTCGGGAGGACCTTTATTACCGCATCAACGTCATCGAGCTGAAGGTGCCGGCGCTGCGGGAGCGCGGTGACGACGTCATACTGCTCGTGAAGCACATCCTGAAACGCCTCGACCCGAACGCCATCCTCGATGAGGACGCCTGCACTGCCTTGTTGAATTATTCCTTTCCGGGCAACGTCAGGGAACTCGAGAACATGCTGGAACGGGCGGTGACACTCTGCGCGAGCGGTCGCATAGGTGAAGCTGACCTCAATCTGAAGCCTGCATCCGAGGATACGATTCCGCGCATGCCGGTCGCAGGGAATCTCGGCAGCCAGGTCGAGGACGTGCAACGCCAGGCCATCATCCAGGCGCTGAAGAAGACCCGCTACAACAAGACGGCGGCAGCGAAGCTGCTTGGGTTATCGTTGCGGCAGTTGCGGTATCGCATCGACAAGCTCGGGATCAAATGAGCGGGGCCACCCCAACCCCTGACCATGTCTAGTCAGGTACCGGATCGATCACGATTGCAGTCTTGGTGGCCCGCGCTGGCGTTGATCGCTATGCTCGCCGCCGGCTGGCTCGTGTACCGGCCCGCTCTCGGCGGCACATTTCTACTCGATGACCATTCCAACCTGGCTGGCCTGCAATCAGTCAATGATGCGGACTCGGCGCTGCACTTCGTACTTACCGGTGATAGCGGGCCGCTCGGCCGACCGTTGGCGCTCGCGAGTTTTCTGCCGCAAGCATCCGCTTGGGGACGGGATGCAACTCCTTTCATTCACGTGAATATCCTCATTCACTTGCTCAATGGTCTCCTCCTATTCCTGTTGTCATGGCAGTTGGCCCGGGTTGTTCTGCACGACCGAAGAGATGCACCGATGCTTGCATTGGCCACCACCGCCGTTTGGCTCTTCATGCCCTTGCTCGCCTCGTCCTCGCTGCTGATCGTGCAGCGCATGACGACACTGAGTGCAACATTTGTTCTCTCGGGGCTGAACGCTTACATGGTCGCCAAGGAGAATCTTGCCGAGAGAGCTGGCATCGCCCTGACAAGCATGAGCATCTTGCTCGTTACCTTTACGTTACTTGCAGTATTCACCAAGGAGAATGGTGCCCTACTGCCTGTTTTCGTGCTGGTTATCGAGCTTACCCTCCTCAGATCGCCAGGCAGCTTGACGCCGTTGCAGTGGAATGTATGGCGTGGTGTGTTTCTCGCGATGCCCGTGTTGCTCATTGTTACATTTCTTTTTGCTCAGGTTCCTTATTCCGACGAGCTGGTCGCTCGTCGGGAGTTTACAGCGGCCGAACGTCTTTTCAGCGAAGCACGCATACTCTGGGAATACCTATTCAGCGCATTCTTTGCGCCCGGTGCCGAGCTGGGGCCCTTTCACGAAGCGCGCGCGGCGAACGCGCTCTTTTTCGAACCTTGGACCACAGCCGCCGTAATTGCTTGGATCGTTGCCGCCTTTGCCGCTATCCGATCGCGGAAACGTTGCCCGATTGCGGCGTTCGCAGTGTTCTGGTTTCTGGCCGGACATCTGCTCGAATCCACGACGATTCCGCTCGAACTGTACTTCGAACACCGGAATTACCTGCCAATCATTGGCCCGGTTTTCGCACTTTGTTTTGTCGTTTTTCGGATACAGGGTCGTTTACGCGACTTGTCACGGATCGCGTTGGCCGTATATGCGGTTATAAATGCCGCTATTCTGTTCGGCGTGACATCCATGTGGGGTAACCCGCTGCTGGCCGCAACGTTCTGGCACAGCCAGGATCCGGCATCGGTCCGAGCCGCAACGACACTGGCTTCACAACAGTTGTCCACAATGGGGCCCGAACCGGCGATAAGGACTTTGAGTAATTTTGCAGGACGATACCCCCAGTACGCGTACATACGTATTCCCGAGCTCAACCTGGCTTGCGCGGTGGCGCCCGAGGATGACCATTCGGGACTCGTCGAGTATCTCGACTCTGGCCTGCCCTCGGTCTCGTTCTCACTCACAACAGGCGAAATGCTGGACGAGCTTCTCAACAGATCAGTATCCAGCGAGTGCCGCTCCGTGCAACCTACTACTGTTGCAGCTCTAGCCGATGCAGTAATGGAAAATCCGCTATACAGTGGAAGCGTCCACTATAATCAGTTTCATCATATGCTGATGGCGCGTATTGCGAGAGTTTCCGGTAGTACTGATGCCACGCTCGAGCATCTTGGACGCGCTATCGATCTGCTGCCCAGTGATGACCTAAACATGATGACAGTAACAACACTGGTCGACGCCGGCCGTTTCGACGAGGCGCGCAGCTTTATCGAGGAGGCGGAAAAGCACCTGCCTCACCAACCATTGAGGCGATACATCAGCAAAAGATACCTTGATGACCTGCTGGGGTACGTTAACGAGGCAGGCAGACTAGCGGGAAAAACCTCTACCCGTAGTACCGGAGACTGACTGGATGAGCGCAGCCAAAGACACGACGAGACTGTCAATAATTATTCCGGCAAAGAACGAAGCCGCCGTCATTGGCGACGTTGTATCATCGGTCCGGTCCGTCTACAAGAACGCAGAAATTCTCGTTATCGATGACGGATCTACTGATGACACAGCACGGCTCGCCAGAGATTCGGGAGCGCAGGTGGTGACCCACCCTGTGTCCCTGGGAAACGGCGCAGCGATAAAGGCCGGTGCGCGTGCCGCCAGCGGCGACGTGCTTGTGATGATGGACGGCGATGGTCAGCACAAGGCTGAAGACATACCGTCTCTAATCGAGAAGCTCGATGGGGGTTTCGACATGGTGATTGGTGCACGCAACTCGGGCTCGCATGCAGGCATCGGCCGCCTAGCGGCAAACGGCCTTTACAACGTATTCGCCTCGATGATCAGCGGGCACCGTATTCTCGACCTGACGTCCGGCTTTCGGGCCGTACGCGCCGATCTGTTCAAGAAGTTCCTTTACCTGCTGCCGAATGGTTTCTCCTATCCGACAACAATTACTATGGCATTTCTTCGCTCGGGTTTTCCGATAACCTTCGTCTCGATAAAGGCCGACAATCGCATAGGTAAGAGCCACATTCGCCCGATTCGAGATGGATTTAGATTCCTCGCGATCATATTCAAGATTGCGACCTTGTATGCCCCTTTGAAGGTGTTTCTTCCCATTAGCGGGTTGTTCTTTGTAAGTGGTCTCAGCTATTACGCCTATACGTATTTAACGATGGGTCGATTTACAAATATGAGTATGTTGATCATCAGCGCGTCGGTGATCGTTTTCCTGATAGGATTGATTTCAGAACAGATTACGGCTCTTACGTTCACCAGGTCGTAGGTTGCTAAGGCTTTTACATGCAAAGAACCGATAAAACGTCTCGAATTTCATCAGGCTTCGACGATAACTCAGAGCAAGAGCGTTACTTTTCAGGACTTGCAGCAAATTGCGGCGTTAATGAGGGCTCGAACGTTGATAAATCGGAAGTCATATTCGATTTGTTGCCGCCGCCCGCAACGCATAAACACATCCTTGAATGCGGAGGCGGTGCAGGATTCTATACAACACGATTATTAAGAACTGGCTACAAAGTTACTTGTGTCGACTTGTCCGGCGAGGCGTTGAACGTCAATCGGCAATCAGCCTGGAAGGTGTTCTGCTAGTCGGGACTTGAGACAATTCAAGGTCTTGGAAGACAGAGCTTTGAAATTTTAGTGGC
>CBDUCE010000013.1:0-25221 GCA_965365575.1 uncultured Gammaproteobacteria bacterium | reverse complement strand
CATCGAGCCCCGGCACCGAGAGTTCCTCAATAGTGTAGTCCCACCCGGCGGGAATCTGTTGGAGTTCTTCCGCCGGGTAGCGCCCTTTGAGGGCAATGAACACCCCGCCCTCTCCAACGTGGTGTCCAGCCAGCTCGAGGAGCCGCGGCACTGCGGCCACAGCTCGCGCAATCACGGTATCAAAGCGGTAGCCGGGTGCATAGTCCTCGGCGCGTGCTTTTACGGCCTCGACGTTGCCCAGGCGCAGCGCGGCCGCGGCATGCTGCACGAACTGGATCTTCTTGTTGTTGCTGTCGAGAAGCACGAAGTGCCTGCCAGGCTCCGCGATGGCGAGCGGCAGGCCCGGGAAGCCCGCGCCCGTGCCGATGTCGAGCACGGTCTGGCCCTGCAGGAACGGCCGCGCGGCGAGACTGTCCAGCAGGTGCACCGTGACCATCTCGTCACGGCGGCGGATCGCCGTCAGGTTGACCTTGCGGTTCCAGCGTTCGAGCAGGTCCAGCAGCGCCGAGAATTGCCCGGTGCTGTGCTCGTCAAACTCCTCGAAACCCTGCAGCGGCTATTCCTTTGCGGTCAGGCGACGAGCAGCGCCATGAAGTCGTCGACGGCGGTCGCTGCCAGCTTGTCGCGATCCGCACATAATGCGTCAAGCGCTTCCCATTGTCCCGCACCGAGCTTCGGCGACACGCTGTCGACGAATTTCTGCTTGAGTACGGGAATGCCCTCCTCGCGCCGTTCGCGGTGCCCGATCGGCGCATTGACCTCGACGCGGTCGGTGCTGGAGCCATCCTTGAAGAAGACCTGCACTGCGTTACCGATATAACGCTTGTTGGGATCGAAATAGTCCGTCGTGAACTGTTCGTTCTCCCTGACTTCCATCCTGTCGCGCAGTGCGTCGACGCGCGGGTCGGCCGCGACGTCGTTCTCGTAGTCCGCCGCCGTCAGGCGGCCGAAGATCAGCGGGATCGCCACCATGTACCGGATGCAGTGGTCGCGGTCGGCCGGGTTGTCCAGCGGCCCGGTCTTGTCGATGATGCGCACGCCCGCTTCCTGCGTCTCGATGACGATCCTCTCGATGTCGTCGATCCGGTCCCCGACAGACTCGTGCAGCGTCATCCCTGCCTCGACCGCAGTCTGCGCATGGAACTCCGCCGGGAAGGAGATCTTGAACAGGATGTTCTCCATCACGTAGCTGCCGTAGGGCCGCTGGAACTCGAACGCGTTGCCCTTGAACAGCACGTCGTAGTAGCCCCACATCTTCGCGGACAACGCAGACGGATAGCCCATTTCGCCTGTCATCGCGATCAGCGCCAGGCGCACCGCCCGGCTGGTCGCGTCGCCGGCCGCCCAGCTCTTGCGCGACCCCGTGTTGGGGGCGTGACGATAGGTGCGCAAGGAGCCGCCGTCGATCCATGCATGGGACAGCGCACTCAGGACCTTGTGCCGATCGCCGCCCAGCATGTGGGTGACGACGGCCGTGGACGCCACGCGCACGAGCAGGACGTGATCGAGCCCGACGCGGTTGTAGCTGTTTTCGAGTGCCAGGCAGCCCTGGATCTCGTGCGCCTTGATCATCGCCACCAGGACCTCCTTCATCATCAGCGGCTTCTTCCCTGTGGCACGGTTCTGTCGGCTGAGGTAATCGGCAACCGCGAGGATGCCGCCGAGATTGTCGGACGGATGGCCCCACTCCGCCGCCAGCCAGGTATCGTTGAAGTCCAGCCAGCGAATCATGGCGCCGATGTTGAAGGCCGCCATCACGGGCTCCAGTTCGTACGACGTACCGGGCACGCGCGCGCCCCCGGCGAGTGTCGCCCCCGGCACGACCGGGCCGAGCAGTTTCGCGCAGGCCGGGTCGTCGAGGGCCTGGAAACCGCAGGCGAGGGTGTCCATCAGGCAATAGTGCGCGGTCTCGAAAGCAAGCTCGCTGTCGATAGCTGCGTCGCAGACGTAGGCCGCGATATCCGCCAGTTCAGTGTCCCAGTCGGGCCGCTTCGCGGCGCGAATTCCCAGGTCAGACATGACTCAGTTGAACCGTTTCCAATGACGAAAGGTAAACGCGGCGGAAGGCTTGCGGTTGTGGGGTCGTTTCAGTCGTCACCAATTTTTACGACGATTCTTCCCGTGATTTTCCCGTCGAGAAAGGCCTGGAAGCTGTTCGGAAGATCGGCGAATTCGATCGTCTGCCCGCCAATCTCGTCGAGGTGCCGCGGCTTCAGGTTGCCCGCGATACGCGACCACACCGCGAGACGCAGGTCCCGCGGCGTGTCGACGGAATTGATGCCGAGCAGGCAAACCGCCCTCAGAATGAACGGCAGCACCGTGGTGTTGAGCGCGGGACTCGCCGCAAGTCCGATACTTGCGATATTGCCGCCGTAGTCCATCGTCCGGGTCAGCCAGGTCAGGTAGTCGCCGCCGAGGTTGTCGATGGCCCCGGCCCACTGCGCCTTTTCCATGGGCCGTTTGCCGAGATCCAGTTCGTCGCGCAGCAGTACGCGGCTCGCGCCGAGGCTCTTGAGATAGTGTTCCTCGCTCGCCTTGCCGGTGAGCGCCACGACGTCGTAGCCGCGGCCCGCCAACATGTCGATCGCAATGCTGCCCACGCCGCCGGTCGCTCCCGTGACCACAACCGGGCCGTTTTCGGGCAACTGGCCGTTCTGCTCCATGCGGTGGATTGCCAGCGCCGCCGTGTATCCCGCCGTGCCCAGCTGCATGGCCTGGTGCGCATCGAGGCCTGCGGGGATCGGCACCAGGCTCTGGCTGTCGAGGCGCGCGTACTCGGAATAGCCGCCGTCGATGGTTTCGCTCAGGCCACAGCCGTTCACGAGCACGGCGGTTCCTGGCTGGAACTCCGGGTCCTCCGAGCTGACGACGACACCGGCCAGGTCGATGCCGCCGTTCAGCGGGTGCCGGCGCAGGATCTTGCCGGCACCGGTCGCGGCCAGCGCGTCCTTGTAGTTGATCGTTGAATGGGTGACGCGAACGACGACGTTGCCTTCCGTCAGGTCGTCGATCGCGAGCTCCTGGAAGCCGGCGACGATCTTGCCGTCCTGTTCATCGATGCGGTATGCGCGAAACTTGTCCATCGTCTTGCCCCCTTGATTGTCGCCTTATCGCTCGAGCCAGCTCAGCCAGGCGTCGAGGCCCTGCGAATTCAAATTCATGTCGTGCCGCAGCAGCGACCACATTGCCTCGCGGCCTTTATCGTAGCCGTGCGCAGCGAGACGATCGCTCAGAAATTCGAACAGGTCGTCCCGCATCAGCGCCTGCCGGTCATCACGTTCCTGGTGTTTCCTGGCGATAGCGACAAAAGCATCGAGGCACTCGTGCATGTCGTTCGCGAGTCGCACGACGTCATTCACGCGGCTGTAGTGCGTCAGGAACAGCTTCTCCGGGTCCTGCGCCATGATGCGATCGACCGCCTTGTGTGCCTCCGTCGGCTCGAAATGCGGGGGCGTCGTCGTCGGGAAGATGAACTCGCCATTGGCGGTATCCAGCTCGCGGTAGGAAATGCCGAAGCTGTCGCCCGTGAATACGCCGCGTGACTGTGGATCGTGCAGGCAGTAATGGTGCCGTGCATGACCCTCGGTGTGCAGCGCGCGAACCTCGCGGCCACCGAAGCTGAAGCGATCCTCGTCGCCGGCCTCGAGGATGCGGTCCGCGTCAATCGGTACGATCTCGCCGTAAAGTTCGAACGCTTTCTCTTTGCCGTAAACACCCTGTGTCCCGGCGATGAGCTTCGTCGGGTCCGCCATGTGTGGCGCGCCCCGCGGGTGGATGACACAGCGCGCATTCGGCAGCTGCTGCATCAGCGAACCGGCGCCGCCGGCATGGTCGAGGTGAACGTGGGTCAGGAAGACGTAGTCCACATCCCCGGGTTCGAGGTCGTACTCTGTGAGTGCATCGAGCAACAGCGGCACGCTGGAGTTCGTGCCCGTATCGACGAATGCCGCCCGGCCATCCGAGATCACCAGGTGACTGGCGTCGGCGGATGGGCGGAGATAAAGCGTGTCGACGGCGACGACGCCGTCGCCCACGTCGGTGGTTTGCGCCACTTGCTGCGGCATGTCATCTCCCGCCCGAGATCGGGCAGTGATTATTCCACGACGGTCGTCTCGAGTCCTTCGAGGCTGGCGTAATAGCGGGCAAGCACCTTCACGTCTTCATCCGTGAGGGGTGCCGCCATTTGCGCCATGACGGCGTTCGTGCGCGTGCCGTCGCGATACTGGTTGAGTGCATGCACGAGGTAATCCTCGTACTGGCCTGCCAGCGTGGGCCAGGTCGGCGATACGCTGATGCCGTTCTGGCCGTGGCAGGCCACACAGGTCTGGGCCGCTTCGATGCCGGCGGTTTCCGAGCCGCCGGCGGCAACCGTTTCGTTGGCGATGCTCGAGAAATACGCCGCGAGATCCTGCATCTCCTCGTCGGACATGCTCGACGCCTGCGCCTGCATGGTCGGATGCTTGCGCGTGCCGTCGCGGTATCCCTGCAGCGCCGCCACCAGGTAAGCCGCTTTCTGTCCGCCCAGTTTCGGCACGCGATAGGAGGGATAGGCGTTGCGATAGCCCTCGATGCCATGGCACCCCTGGCAGGTGTAAGCGAGTTTTGCGCCTCGTTCCGCGTTGCCCTGCGCGGCAGCGGGTGACGCGAGGAATGCGCAGGCCAGGGTCAGCGTCGCGAGTGAGGCGGCGATCTTCATCTTCGTAACCAACTGTAATCTCGGGATTTAGCCACCCCGGCATCATTGCCGGGAAATCAGAGGCAGTTATGGTAGTGACACTGGCCCGCGAATTCCAGACATAGTTCCGCGAATCGCCGGGGCGCCATGCTAGCATCGTCGCGCAATTCTCGAACCGGGGACCCGTCCGTGAGAAAGAGTATCGTTATTCTGCTCATCGCCGCCGCCGTCATCGTGCTGCTGTCGCCGGGCATCATTGGCCGCATTGCCGAGGAGTCCGTCGACAGCAACCTGCAGTGGGCTGCGGACGAGAGCAAAGGTTTCCGCCTTACCTCGCAGCGTTTCGACCGCAGCTGGTTTTCGTCCGAGGGCCAGCACCGGATCGAAATTCGGGACCCGGAGATACGTGACGCGCTCGCCACGCTCGCGGGCGGCGAGCCTCATGACGGCTACCCGACGCTGGTTATCGATACCCACATCGACCACGGGCTGATTCCGGTGACATCGGTGGGCCGGGCCGAGGGCTCGCTAGCGCCCGGACTCGGCCGCGGTATCTCGACCCTGGTCATCGAGTATCCGGATGGCGGGTCCGTGCCGGTGCCCGGCACGGTTTACTCGTCCATCGGGCTGAGCGGCGTCCTCACGGCGAACTATATCGTCGAGCCCGGCAGTCTCGAGGCCGACGGCAGCTCGGCGAGCTGGGGCGACACGAACATCGAGCTCTCGACGGATTACAGGGCAGAGAGCTTTGTCATCGACGGCATCATCGAGTCGCTCGTCGTCACCGACGCGGGCGATACGTTGCGACTCGGCAAGACGACGTTCGGCGGCGAACAGCGGCCGAGCCGCTTCGGAATGTCCGTCGGCGATTTCGAGATGAGCGCAGATTCCGTCGCAGTGGAAGAGGCGGGCGTCGAGACTTATCGACTGGGCCCGGTCATGCTGTCGGGCACCTCGGATATCGATGGCGAACGCGTCAACGGCAACGTTCGCATGAGTCTCAATGCGCTCGCCGTGCCGGGCTATGGCGACTCCGATTTTGACGTCGCCATGCGCTTCACCGGCCTGGACGGCGCGGCACTGGGCGGAATGGTGCAGAAGCTCGAGGACGCCGGCGACCCGGCAACGCCGCAGCAGCTTCACCTGTTAGTGGGGGACGAGCTCGATAGACTGGTGGCCGCGGGCTTCGAGCTGCATTTCGATCGGTTCGACTTCGACCTGCCGCAGGGCCCGGTATCGCTGAAGATGCGCTTTACGGTCGAAGAGTCGGACCCTGTCGGTTTCGACATGACGTCGCTGCTCATGACGCTCGATGCGGAGGCCGATCTCACCGCAGGCGCGGATTTCGTCGAGTACGCAATGGCCATGAATCCGGATGCCGGCGCCATCGTCGGCATGGGCTACCTGAGGAAGAACGGCGACGTGTACGAGATGCGTGCGGAGTATGCGAAGGGGCTCCTGACGATCAACGGCGCGCCGATGCCGATTCCGATGGGCGGCAGCCCTCCGCCGTAGACTAAAGCTCGAGTTCCTCCGCACGGTGGCACGCGACCGTCGCATCGCCGACACGCCGCGCCCGCGGCAGCTCCACCCGGCAACGCGCTTGTGCATAGTGGCAGCGAGGATGGAATGCGCAGCCGGGCGGGGGCGTAAGGATCGACGGCATCTCGCCGCCGAGCGACAGTTTGCCGCCGGGCGCGAGCGGGTCCGGCATCGGCACGGCATCGAGCAGCGCGCGCGTATACGGGTGCCGGGGCTTCCCGAAGATATCGGCGCCGTTCGCCAGTTCCACGAGCCTGCCGAGGTAAAGCACCATTACCCGGTGGCTGATGGACCGGACCACGGCAAGGTCATGCGAGATGAACACGATGCCGAGGCCCGAGGCCTGTTGCTCCCGCTGTAGCAGGTCCAGGACCTGGCGCCGCACCGAGCCGTCGAGCGCCGCCACCGCCTCGTCGCAAACGAGCACCCGGGGATTCACGATGAGCGCTCTCGCGATCGCGACGCGCTGTGCCTGGCCGCCGGACAACTGGTGCGGGAACCGGCGGAGCAGGCTTTCGTCCAGGCCGACGCGTTGCAGCGCGGCGGCGACGCGTATCCCTCGCCCTTTCGCGTCGAGAGCCGGCTCATGGATGGCCAGCGGTTCGGCAATCACCCGTTCGATGCGCAGCTGGGGATTCAGCGATCCCGCCGGGTCCTGGAATACGAGCTGCAGGTCCCGGCGCATCCCGACCGCCCGCGCCTGCACGGGTCCGGCCAGTTCCTGGCCGCAAAATGTGACGCGCCCGGCACGCATCGGTATCAGCCCGAGGACGGCCCGCACGAAACTGGACTTGCCCGACCCGGATTCGCCCACCACGGAGACGGTTTCCCCGGTTCGCAGCTGGAGGTCGAGGTCCTGCACCGCGTGCAGCTGTTGCCGCCCCTCGCGCTCCGTGTAGCTGACCGAGACGTCGTCCGCCTCGAGCACGACATCCCCGGCTTCGGTCGGCGGCGGCAAGCTGCCATCGAGACGCGGCGCCGCCTCGATCAGCATCCGCGTGTGCGGCGACTGCGGCTCGGAAAACAGCTTGCGGGTCGGTCCCGCCTCGACGAGTCGCCCGTCTTCGATGACCAGCAGCCGTTCGCAGTGCCCCGCGATGATGCCCAGATCATGCGTGATCAGGAGCAGCGCCGTCTCTTCGCGGATGCGTTCGAGGAGGTCGAGAATCTGTGCCTGGACCGTGACATCGAGCGCCGTGGTCGGTTCGTCGGCAATCAGCAGGTCCGGTCCCGCGATCAGCGCCGATGCGATCATGACCCGCTGCCGCATGCCGCCGGACAGCTGGTGCGGATACGCGCGAAACTGCCGCGCCGGATCGGCCAGCCCGACACGATCGAGCATGTGCATGACCCGCTGATCTGCCTCGCGCCCGTCGCGCGTACCGTGGCGAAGCAGGATGCGCCGCAATTGCTTGCCGATCGGTACGTAGGGATTCAGCGCCTGCATCGGATCCTGGAACACCATCCCGATGCGCTCCGCTCGCAGCCGGTTGAGCTGCCGCTCGGTTGCGCCGACGATTTCGGCGCCGTCGAAGTCGATGCTGCCGCTGATCGCGGCATCGTCCGGCAAGAGCCCCATGATGGCGAGCGCCGTTTGCGTCTTCCCGGATCCCGATTCGCCGACGAGGCCGACAGACTCGCCCGCATCGACGCCGAACGACAGGCTGGCAACCACGTCGGTGTCGCCGTAGCGAATGCTCAGGCCGCTGACGTCGAGCAGGCTCACCGCGACTGCCTCGAATCGAGCAGGTCGCGCATGCCGTCACCGAGAAAATTGAAGCACAGCAATATCGCCGCGAGCAGCATCGCCGGGATCAGAAGCATCCACGACGCGCCCTCCATCTGGTCGGTGCCGTCGTTCACGAGCTTGCCGAGCGACGTCTGCGGTTCCTGTATGCCGAGACCGAGGAAGCTCAGGAACGATTCGATAAGAATGGCCTGCGGAATCGTGAGCGTCACGTAGACGATGACCACGCCGACCAGGTTGGGAGCAATATGCCTCAGGATGATCCGCGGCGTGGACACGCCGATCAGCTGCGCGGCCTGCACGAATTCACGCTCGCGCAGGCTCAGCGTCTGGCCCCGCACGATGCGCGCCATGTCCAGCCAGTTGATCGCACCGATCGCGACGAAGATGAGCAGGAAGTTCCTTTCGAAAACGACCAGCAGCAGGATCACGAAGAATATGAACGGCGTTGCGTACAGCGTGTCGACCAGCCGCATCATCACGGCGTCGACGCGCCCTCCGACGAACCCCGCGGTGGCGCCATAGAGTACCCCGATGACGAGGCTGACAACGCTCGCGACAATTGCCACGGCGAAGGTCACCTGCACGCCCATCATCGTGCGAACGAACAGGTCGCGGCCCAGGTCGTCGGTACCGAACACGTGTCCCGCGCTGAGGGTCGGCGCTCGCAGGATATTGCCAAAATCGGCGGCGACGTATTCGTTCGGACTGATCCAGGGCCCGATCACGGCAACCAGCGCGATCGCGCTCAGGATTGCGCCGCTGATCACGACGGTCCTGCTGGTCCGCATCCGCGCCCAGATTCTCGCGACCGCGCTCACCGCCGGCGAATCCTCGGATCTATCGCGCCGTACAGCAGGTCGACAATCAGGTTCAGCAGCACGATCAGCATTGCGTAAAAAATCACGACACCGAGCACCAGCGTGTAGTCGCGATTCAGCGAGCCCCTTACGAACAGCTGGCCGAGCCCCGGAATGCCGAAGATCTCTTCGACGACGACGGAACCCGTAAGCACAGCGGCAACGGCGGGCCCCAGGTACGACAGGACCGGCAGCATCGCCGGCTTGAGCGCGTGATAGCGCACGATCGCGGCGGTGCCGAGGCCCTGGCCGCGGGCCGTACGAATGAAATCGCTCGACAGCACCTCGATGAGGCTCGCGCGCGTAAGCCGCGCGATGTAGGCAATCTGCGGCAAGGCCAGTGACAGGACCGGCAGCAGCAGCCGCAAAGCACCCTCGCTTCCGGTCCAGCTGGCCGGCAGCCATTGCAGCTTCACGGCCAGGAACAGCACCAGCACGGGCGCGATCACAAATACCGGGATCGAAATACCCGTCATCGCAAACCCCATGACGATCTTGTCGAGCGCCGAGTGCCTGTTCAGCGCGGCGACGACTCCGAGGCTGACACCGCTCACGGCGGCCAGCAGCATCGCGAGGATGCCGAGCTGCACCGAGACGGGGAACGAGCGGCCGATGAGTTCGCTCACCGTGTAGTCGCGGTAACTGTACGACGGCCCGAAATCACCCTGCATCACGCCGGTGAGGTAACGCAGGAACTGCATCGGCAAAGGCTCGTCGAGGTGATAGGCAGCTGCGATATTCGCCTCGATCTCGGCCGGCAGCGTGCGCTCGTCGTCAAACGGCCCGCCCGGCGCTGCATGCACCAGTAGGAATGCGAGAACGATGACCAGGAATAATGTCGGGATCGCCCCCAGCAGTCTGCGCAGCGTGTATCGCAGCAAAGCGTGGTTCCCTTATGGGCGCCCGTCCTGTCCGGCGGCGCCGAGGCTCAGGTGCTGACTGTAATGGTAATTGAGGATGTTGTCTTGCCAACCCCCGACCTCGGGCTTCACCAGGTGCTTGCTGACGTAGAAATACAGCGGGATGACGGCGTGATCGGCCAGCAACACCCGTTCCGCCTCCTCGAGGTAAAGCCTGCGCCGGTCGAGGTCGAGCTGCTCGCCGGCCGACTGCATGAGCGCGTCGAACTCGGGGTTCGAATAACCCGGCATGTTTGCGGCACTGTCGCTCTGCATGATGGCAAGGAAGGTATTCGCATCGTTGTAGTCGCCGAACCAGCTGGAACGAAACACCTCGGTGACCTCGCGGTTGCGCATCTGGTCCAGCAGCACCTGGAACTCGACGTTGACGGTCGTGGCTTCCGCACCCAGCACCTTGCGCCACATCGCCTGCACCGCGAGCGCGATTCGTTGCTGTGTGTCCGAGGTGTTGTAGCGCAGCTCGAAGCGCAGCGGATTGTTTTTGCCGTAACCGGCCTTCCGGTAAAGGCTCTGTGCGATCGCTTCCCGCTCCTGCCGGCTCAGGCCGGCATACGGCAGCTGGACAGGATCATAGTTATGAATGCCCGGCGGGACCCAGCTGTACGCCGGTGCCTCGCCGCGGCCCGTGATGGCCTCGACGAGTACTTCGCGGTCGATAGCCATCGAGAGTGCCTGTCGCAGTTCCGGGTTGTCCGCGAAGGGCGGCCTCGTCATGTTAAAGCCGTAATAGTAAACACCGAGCGTGGGCGCGATATGCAGCTGGTCGGCATAGTCAGCGCGAATCTGTTCGAAATTCTCGGGGGGAACGGTGCTCGTCACGTGGAGTTCGCCGGCGCGATAACGATTGAACTCCGCCAGTTCCTGCGTAACCACGTGATGGCGCACGACATCGATCGACGTCCCGGCGTCGTTCCAGTAATGCGCATTCCTGTGCAGCTCGATGACTGCGCCGGGCTCCCAGTCCGCCAGCACATAGGCGCCGTTCGAGACCAGGTTGCCGGCACGCGCGAACTGCGCGCCGTGCTGATCGACCGAGCCGCGATGCACGGGAAACGTGCTCGAGTGGGTCAGCAGGCTCAACAGGTATGGCGTGGGCCTGACCAGCGAAATGACCAGCGTTCGTTCGTCCGTGGCGGCAACGCCGAGCTCCGCCGGGTCCATCTTTCCGGCAACGATGGCCTCCGCATTGACCACGGTGCCGATTTCGGCGGCATAAAAGGCCGCCGTCGCCGGATCGACGAGCCGCTGCAGCCCGGACACGAAATCCGCCGCGGTGACGGGGTCGCCGTTCGACCAGCGCGCGTCGGCGCGAATACGGAACGTGTAGCTCAGGCCGTCCGCCGCGATTTCCCAGCTTTCCGCGGTTCCGGGAACCAGGTTGCCCGCGGCGTCGTAGGTGACGAGGCCCTCGCCGATGTCCCGCAGCACGTCGGCGGCCTGGACGCTGCGACCCTTTTGCGGATCGAGGGACTCGGGCTCGGTGGACAGCGCGCGATTGAGCACCGGCCTGCCGGTCGGCGATGCCTCGCGGTCGTTGGCGCCATTGCTGCAGGCATTCAGCATGACCGCAGCGCCCGCCAGCGTCACGAGGATCACCGGCAGCAGTCGAATTGTCTTCATGGGTTATCCCGGGGTCAGGCCGTCTTCGCGAGCTGGCGCTTCTTGAGGTGAATCAGCAGTAACGATACGGCGGAAGGGGTCATGCCTTCAAGGCGGGAGGCCTGGCCGAGCGTGGCCGGACGCGCCGACTCCAGCCGCTGCCTGGCTTCGTTCGAGAGACCGTCCACCCGCGCGTAATCGAGGTCGTCGGGCAACCGCAGCTGCTCCTGCTTCGCGTGCTTCGCGATTTCGCGGTGCTGCCGGTCGATATATCCGGCGTACTTCGCGCGTACTTCGATGGCGAGTTCGACCTGCTCCGCATGCTCGTCATGCTCGAACACGCCCTGCTCCATCGGCCCGACGCGAGAGAGCCCGGTGACGGCCCGGTAATTCAGCTCGGGTCTGCGCAGCAGGTTGGCGGCCGTGCTCTCGCGCTGCAGTTCCGTGCCCAGCAGCTCACGGTCGGCCGCGGTGATGCCGGCAGGCCGCACGAGGATGCCGTCGAGACGCCGCTGTTCGCGGGCGATGGCTTCGCATTTTGCTTCGAACATCGCCCAGCGCCGTTCGTCGACGACGCCGAGCTCGCGCCCGACCGGCGTCAGCCGCTCGTCGGCGTTGTCCTCGCGCAGCGTCAGGCGGTACTCGGCTCGACTCGTGAACATTCGGTACGGCTCGCTGACGCCGCGCGTAACCAGGTCGTCAACCAGTACGCCGATGTAGGCTTCGTCACGCCGCGGGAACCAGCCTTCCCGGCCGCACGCCGCGCGTGCGGCGTTGATGCCTGCGAGAATTCCCTGCGCGCCGGCTTCCTCGTAACCGGTCGTGCCGTTGATCTGACCCGCAAACCAGAGGCCCGCGACGTGCTTCGTTTCCAGCGTCGGGCGCAGATCGCGCGGGTCGAAATAGTCGTACTCGATCGCGTATCCCGGCTGCGTGATACGGGCGTGCTCGAAGCCGACGATCGTGCGCACGAAACGCTCCTGGGTTTCCGCGGGCAGGCTCGTCGATATGCCGTTCGGATACACGAGCGGTGTATCCAGCCCCTCGGGCTCCACGAATATCTGGTGCGAGGACTTGTCCGCAAACCGCACGATCTTGTCTTCCACCGACGGACAGTAACGCGGTCCGACACCGTCGATCTTGCCGGAGTACATCGGCGACTCGTGCAGCGACGCGCGGATGATGTCGTGGGTCTCCTCGCGCGTTGATGTGATGTGGCACGAGATCTGCGGCGGATGTTCCGCGCGCGTACCGATGAAAGAGAAGACCGGCGCCGGCGTATCGCCGGGCTGTTCCTGCATGACCTCGAAGTTCAGTGTCCGGCCATCGAGCCGCGGTGGTGTGCCGGTCTTGAGCCTGGCTACGCGGAACGGCATTTCGCGCAGCCTGTCTGCAAGCCGTATCGACGGCGGATCGCCCGCGCGGCCGCCGGGCTCCTCGGTGCTGCCCATCAGGATGCGCCCGCCGAGAAACGTGCCGACTGTCAGTACGACCGACGGGGCGAAAAACGCGTCACCCGCGTCGGTCACGGCGCCGGCTGCCCGGCCGTCCTCGACGATGAGGTCGTCGACGCTCGCCTCGACAATCGTGAGGCCCGGCTGGTCTTCCAGCAGTGCCCGGATCGCGCGCCTGTAGAGCGCCCGGTCGGCCTGCGCCCGGGTTGCGCGCACGGCCGGCCCCTTGCTCGCGTTCAGCGTACGAAACTGGATCCCGGCGCGGTCGATGGCTCTCGCCATGACGCCGCCGAGCGCATCGATCTCGCGGGTCAGGTGACCCTTACCGATACCGCCGATGGCGGGGTTGCAGCTCATCTGCCCCAGCGCCGCGCGCTTGTGCGTGATCAGAAGCGTGCGCGCACCCGCCCGCGCGGCGGCCATGGAAGCCTCCGTCCCGGCGTGACCGCCGCCGATCACGATGACGTCGAACCGATTCCGCATGGGGATCACTGATCAAGAAATGAGCAACACAGGGCGGGGCATTCTAGCGGCCTTTCTTTACACGAGGAAGCGGTATCGCCAAGATATCGCGGCTTCAACGACCGTCCGGACCCCCATGTTTCGCAGCAACAGCGCATTTCTTGCCGCCACCGTACTGATCGGCCTGGCGCCCGCAGCCACGGCGCTGGAGCTCGAGGACTGCCGCATCAGCGCAGGCCCGGCATTTCCCGGGATCAAGGCCCGCTGCGGCACCCTGCTGCGGCCGGAGAATCCCGACGATGCCGATTCGCCGGAGATCGAGCTGGCGGTCGCCGTGGTTCCGGCGCTCGACCTAAAGCCCGAGCCGGACCCGTTCGTGCCGCTGGCCGGCGGACCGGGCGCGAGCGCCATCGAGTTCTACTCGGCCTACGCGGGCGCTTTCGAGCCCGTCCGCCGCCACCGCGATATCTTGCTCGTCGACCAGCGCGGCACGGGTTCGTCGGCGCGGATGGATTGCGATGTCGACGACGACATCATCGAGGGCGCGTTCAGCGAGGAGCGGGTGCTCGAAGCTACCCGGGAGTGCCTCGCCTCGCTGCCTCACGACCCGCGGTTCTTCAACACCAGCATCGCCGTTACCGACCTGGAGGCATTGCGCGAAGCGCTCGGCTACGGCCCGCTGAATCTCTACGGTGTCTCCTACGGCTCCCGGGTGGCGCAGCACTTCGCGAAGCGCTACCCCGGCTCGACGCGGTCGATCGTCCTGGACGGCGTCGTGCCGCCGCAGATCGTGCTGGGCCCGGAGATCGCGACGCAAGCGCAAACGGCGCTGGACGAGATTTTCGCGCGCTGTGCGGGGGACGACCAGTGCAACGAGCGCTTCCCGGATCTCGCGCAGGCCTTTGCGCGGCTTCGCGCCGACCTGGAGGTACAGCCTGTCACCGTCGAGATCCCGAATCCCGTTACCGGGCGCCGCGAATCGGTCGATTTCGGCGCCCCGGAACTGGCCGGCGCCGTTCGCCTGCTGGCGTATCACGCGAACTCGATCGCGATCCTGCCGTTATTGATAGCCACCGCCGCCGGTGGCGACTATGCGCCGTTGGCGGCGCAGTTCCGGATGATCGAAGCGCAGATGTCTGAAGCCCTTGCGCTCGGCATGCACAACTCGGTGATGTGCTCGGAAGACGCCCCGTTTTACGACCTGGATATGATCGACCGCGATGCGCTCGAAGCAAGCTACATCGGCATCGTGCAGCTCGACGCCATCGAGACGATGTGCTCGTTGTGGCCGGCGGGTCCCGTCGACGAGGACTTCCGTGAGCCGCTCGATACCGCGACCCCGGTCTTGCTGCTGTCCGGGGATGCGGACCCGATTACGCCGCCGCACTATGCCACGCGCGCGATGGTCGACCTGGAGCGCGCCCGCCATCTCATCGGCGTTCAGCAGGGGCACGGCCAGGCTGCGGTCGGCTGCACACCACGGCTGATCGGTGAATTCGTCGCCGGCGCCGACCCCGAGAGCCTCGACGCCGCCTGCCTCGAGCGCAGCTTCGTCATGCCGTTCTTCCTGGACTTCGCAGGGCCGGCGCCATGATAAAAGTGGAGGGCATTCACAAGTCCTTCGGCAAGGTACACGCCGTGCGCGGTGTGAGCTTCGAGGCGCCGGACGGCAAGATCACCGGTTTGCTGGGACCGAACGGCGCGGGCAAGTCGACGACGCTGCGCGTGCTCTACACGGTGCTGCGGCCCGACGAGGGCCGCGCATCAATTGACGGCGCGGACGTGGTTACGCAAAGCCTCGATGCGCGTCGGCGGATCGGCGCGCTGCCGCACGGCGCCGGCCTCTACCCGCACCTGACCGCACGCGAGAACATCGCTTACTACGCGAGACTCTGCGGCATCGATGCCGCGTCGATCGATGAGCGTGTCGAGGACATCATCGGCCTGCTGGAGATCGGCGACTTTGCGGATCGCCGCAGCAAGGGCTTTTCTCAGGGGCAGCGCACCAAGGTCGCGCTGGCCCGGGGCCTCGTACACGACCCGCAGAACATCATCCTCGACGAGCCGTCGAACGGCCTCGACGTCATGGCGACGCGTTCGCTGCGCGACCTGATCCTGAAGCTCAAAGACGCCGGGCGCTGCATACTGTTTTCGAGCCACGTGATGCAGGAGGTCGCGGCGCTCTGCGACGACATCTGCATCATCGCCAACGGCAGGGTCGCGATCGACGATTCGGCCGATGGCATACGCCGGCGCACGCGTTGCGACGACCTGGAGGACGCTTTCGTCAAAGCGATCCGGATGGTGGGGCCCGCATGATGCGGACGCTGCTCACGGTATTTCAGAAGGAAGTGCTCGACAACGTTCGCGACCGTCGAACGCTGGCCTCCGCGCTCATCATGGGACCGCTGTTCGGTCCCATGCTGTTCGCGTTCGTGATCAACCTGTCGATCGAGCGTTCGCTCGATGACGCCGAGCGCGTCATCGATCTTCCGGTGATCGGGCAGGAACACGCGCCCAACCTGCTGCATTATCTCGAGAGCCGCAACATCGACGTCGTCGAAGGACCCGCCGATCGCGACGCGGCGCTCGATGCCGTCAGTGCCGGCGAGCACGACGTCGTGCTCGTCATTCCGGAGGAGTTCGCGGGGCAATTCACCGACTCCATCCCGGCCCGGGTCGAGGTTATCGCAGACCAGTCGAATTCACAGGCCGATCGCCAGGCCCGTCGTGTACGCGGTGCGCTGCGGGCCTACAGCCAGGAGCTCGCATCGATCCGCCTGACCGCACGCGGGGTGAGCCCGCTCGCCCTGCGGCCGCTGAACATCGACGACGTGGATATGTCGACGCCGAGCGGCCGCTCCGCGATGTTGCTCGGCATGATGAGCTACTTCTTCATCTTCGCTTTGCTGATGGGCGGCATGTACCTCGCCATCGACACGACGGCCGGCGAGCGGGAGCGTGGTTCGCTCGAGCCGCTGCTGGCACTGCCCGTGACCCGCAACCAGTTGCTACTGGGCAAGCTCGCCGCCACCTGCGTTTTCATGGCTCTCTCACTGAGCCTGTCGCTGGGTTCTTTTTTCGTGGCCCTCAAGTTCATGCCGCTGGACGAGCTGGGCATGACGCCGAACTTCGGGCCGGTAACCGTTGGCGCGGCCTTCCTGGTGCTCGCACCTTTCATCCTGCTCGGCGCCGCCGTCATGACCCTCGTGGCGTCGTTCACCAAGAGCTACCGCGAGGCGCAGACGTGGCTCAGCGTCGTGCTGCTCGCGCCGACGCTGCCGATACTCATCGTCAGCATCCTCACCTTGAGGCCGCGGCTCGAATTCATGTTCGTGCCGAGCCTGAGCCAGCACCTGCTGCTCGTCGACATGGTCAAGAACGAGCCGCTCGATCCGCTGCACGTCGCGATCTCGGCCGGCAGCACGCTGCTGCTCGGCGGTCTCCTGACCTGGATCTGCGCCCGGCTGTACCGCCGTGAGGGGCTGCTCGGTTGACAAACCCGGTCAATTGCCCAACATGGGCGATCCGGGCACAACGATAATCATTATGTCCCTGTTCTCCGAGCTCAGGCGCCGTAACGTCTTCAAGGTCATGCTGATCTACCTGCTGGCGGGCTGGCTGATCGTCAAGCTCCTGCACCACCTGCACCCGGTCCTCGGTCTACCGCACTGGATCGAGAAAGTCGTCGGCCTGATGCTGCTCGTGGGGCTGCCACTGGCGATGTATTTCGCCTGGGTCTACGAGATAACGCCGGTTGGCCTCAAGAAGGCCGTCGACGTGGATCAGACCCAATCGATCGTCTACAAGACCGGGCAGAAACTCAACGCGGCGCTGGCGGTGCTGGCGGTGCTGATGCTGACCGCGATGATCGTCGGCCGTCTGTTCCCGGATCCGCCCGCTCTGCTCAACCTCGGCCCCAAGATGCAGGCGGCCACGGCACCCGGCGTGCCGCCCGGAATCCACAGCGTCACGCTGGACAATGGGCTCGAGATCATCGTCTGGCCGGACCACGACATACCCAATGTCGCGCTTTACTATTTTGTGCGCGCCGGCGGCCGCAACGAGTCCCCCGGTATCACCGGCCTGTCGCACTTCTTCGAACACATGATGTTCAACGGCACCGAGGACCTGGAGCCCGGCGAGTTCGACCGCATCATGGAAAAAGCCGGCGGCCGCAACAACGCTTATACGTCGAACGACGTCACGGTCTACCAGGACTGGTTTCCGCGCTCCGCGCTCGAAGTCGTCTTCGAGCTCGAGTCCGAGCGGCTGCAGAACCTGGCCTTCGTCCCGGAAGCGGTAGAGAGCGAGCGTGGCGTCATCATCTCGGAGCGCCGCAGGAGCGTCGACAACAACAACGTCAGCAGGCTGCTGGAGCAGGTGCGTGCGACGGCTTACGTAGCGCACCCCTACCAGTTCCCGGTGATCGGCTGGCCGTCCGACATCGCGTCCTGGACGCAGGAAGACCTGGAGAACTACTACCGGACATACTATGCGCCCAACAACATCACGATGGTCGTCGCCGGCGACGTAAAGCCCGGGGAGATCCTCGACCTGGCGGAAGAGTATTTCGAGGACATACCAGCGCAAGACCCCCCCGCCGGTGTCCGCACGGTGGAACCGGAGCAACAGGGTGAGCGCCGCGTGGTCATCGAAACCGACGCCCAGACGCCAATGCTGCACATCGCGTTTCATGCCGGCAGTGCGGCGGATCCCGCGACGCTGGCGATGCGCCTTTTGTTGAGCATACTCATCGACGGTGACTCGTCCCGCCTGCACCGCGCGCTGGTCGAGGAGGAGCAGCTCGCGATATCCATAGGCGGTTTCCAGTTCGAAGGCTTCGACCCGGGCCTCGTGTATTTCTACGCGACACTGCCGCCGGGCGGCGATCTCCGTATTGTCGAAGAACGCATCCTCGAGGAACTTGCCGGCGTGGCCAGCGAAGGCGTCAGCGATACAGAGCTCGAAAAGGCGCGCAACATCGCGCTGGCGGACTTCTGGCGCTCGATGGCGACGATCAACGGCAAAGCGGCCGGTCTCGGTGAAGCCGCAGTATTCCACGGCAGCTACGAGCGCCTCTTCGATTTGCCCGAAGAAATCGAGACGGTCTCCACCGACGACCTCAAGGCCGTCGCAGCGTCGGTCTTCCGCCGCAGCAACGCCACTGTCGGTGCGCTGTATGCGCCGGCCAGGGAGGAAGAGGAATGACCGTTTCCAGCCCCGCCTTCGGTCTCTCCGCCGTGGCGTTGATGCTGCTGGCCGGCGCCGCTTTCGCCCAGGGCGTTACGCTGCCGGACTTCGAGCGGATCGAACTCGATAACGGCACCGTGCTGTTGTTGAGTGAGAAACCGGAGGTGCCGCTGGTTTCCGTCACCGCGATCCTGCGCGGTGGCGCGGTGGTCGATCCTGACGGCCGCAACGGGCTCGCAAACCTGCTTGCGTCGCTGCTCGAGAAGGGCGCCGGCGATCGTGACGCCGCACTGTTCGCGGAAACCGTCGATGCGTCCGGGGGCATGCTCACGAGCCGCGCCGATCTCGAGACCCTCACGGTGTCCGGCAACTTCCTCGCCCGCGACGCCGGCCTGATGGTGGATCTGCTGGCCGATACGCTGTTGCGCCCCAGGCTCGACGAAGCCGAGTTCGAGAAGCTGCGCGAGCGGTCAATCAACTTCATTCGTGCGGCAAAGGATACGAATCTCGATGCACTGCTGCCGATTTACGGCCGGGCCTTCCTGTTCGGCACGCACCCTTACGGCAACCCGCTGAGCGGCAGCGAGACGACGCTTGCCGCGATCAGCCACGAGGACGTCCTGGATTTTTACGAGCAACAGTTCGGCGGCGACCGCCTGATCATTGCGGTAAGCGGCGACTTCGAATCGGCCACCATTATCGCGAAGCTCACCGCCGCCTTCGGTGATTGGCGCCCTGCCGCAGCGGCTTTACCCGAGGCACCGCCGGCGGTGGCGCAAGACGGCCGCCGCGTATTGCTGGTCGACAAACCGGGCGCCACGCAGACGTACTTCTGGGTCGGCAACGTGGGTGTCGCGCGTGATTACGAGAACCGTGCCGCGCTCGACATCGCGAACACGGTCTTCGGCGGCCGCTATACTTCCATGCTCAATACGGAGCTCCGGATGAAATCCGGGCTGACGTACGGGGCGCAATCGCAGCTCACCAGGGAGTCACAGCCGGGTTCTGTCGCGATCGTTTCGTTCACGCCCACCGAAAGCACCTTCGTGGCGATCGACATGGCGCTGGATGTGCTCGGGCGGCTGCACGAGGGCACCGTGGACGAGAAGACTCTCGACTCCGCGCGAAACTACATCCTCGGTCAGTTTCCGACGGCATTGGAGACGGCCGCCCAGCTCGGCGGGCAGCTGGCGGCGCTCGAGGCGTTCGGTCTCGGCACCGCCTACGTCAACGACTACGGCCGGGCGCTCATGGCAGCCGACAAGGCGGCGGTCGCGGCGGCAATCGACGCGGTTTACCCGGTAGCGGACAACCTGGTCTTCGTGCTGCTCGGTGACGCCGAGAGCATTCGCGAGCAGGCAGCCCGGTACGGACCGGTGACCGAAATAGCGATAACGGACCCGCACTTCAGGCCGCAGGCCACCGCTGCAGAGTAGCCGGCCCGGCTGCTCACTTACCGATACAGAATTCCGAGAAGATCCGGCCCAGCAGGTCGTCCGGTGTGAATTCGCCGGTAATCGTGCCCAGCGCCTGCTGCGAAAGGCGCAACTCCTCGGCGAGCAGCTCGCCGGCGCGGGCATCCCGGAGTGCGGCGCGCCCCGATTCGAAGTGATCACGCGCATCACGGAGCGCCTCCACGTGACGGCGGCGCGCCGTAAACGCGCCCTCGCCGAGGTCGCGAAAGCCGGCGAGTTGGCGGATGCGCTCGCGGAGCGCGTCGAGTCCCTCGCCCGTTTGCGCGGAGAGCATGACGACCGGCCGCTTGCCTTCGACGATGCCCGGTTGGTCACCGCTGAGATCAATCTTGTTGCGCACAATCGTGACCGGGACGCCGCCCGGTACGGGCTCCTCGATATGTTCCGGCACCGTGTCGGTTGCATCCTGGATCCAGAGCACGGCGTCTGCTTCGGCCATCGCCTTGCGGGCACGGCGAATGCCCTCTTCCTCGATCCTGTCCGGGTTGTCGCGCAGGCCTGCCGTGTCGACGAGTTCGACGGCCAGCCCGTCGATGTTGATGCGCTCCCGCAGGACGTCCCGGGTCGTCCCGGCAAACTCCGTCACGATCGCCGTGTCCTCCCCCGACAGCCGGTTCATCAGGCTGGACTTGCCCGCATTCGGTTTGCCCACGATGACGACCTGGTAGCCGTCACGCATGACGCGGCCCACGGCCGCCTGTGACAAGAGCGTTTCGAACGCCGCCGCACACTTCTGCAGCCGCTCACCGAGCTCCTCGTCGCCGAGGAAATCAATCTCTTCCTCGGGAAAGTCGATGGCCGCCTCGACGTAGACGCGAATGGCCGTCAGCTGCCCGGCAAGATCGTTGACGGCACCGGAAAAAGCCCCGCGCAGCGAGCGCAGGGCTGCGCGCGCGGCCTGCGCGGTGCCACTCTCGACAAGGTCGACGATAGCCTCCGCCTGCGCAAGATCGAGCTTGTCATTCATAAACGCGCGCTTCGTGAATTCGCCGGGCTCCGCCCGCCTGGCGCCGAGTTCGACGGCCGCCTCCACCAGCAGCGACATGACCACAGGCCCGCCGTGGCCCTGCAGCTCGATCACCGTTTCGCCGGTAAACGAGCCCGGACCGGGGAAGTACAGGGCCAGGCCCTTGTCCAGCGGCTCACCGCGCGCATCCACGAAGGTGGCATAAGTCGCGACTCTCGGTTCCGGTAAACTGCCGAGCATGGCCCGGGCTATGCGCTCGGATTCACCGCCCGAGAGGCGCACGACGCCGACGCCGCCCGTGCCGGGTGGCGTCGCCAGAGCGACTATCGTGTCGTCGAATGTCGGCATATGGCAATGAAAGCACAGGTAACCACAACATGCAGAACAGGAAAATCCGTTTCGACAACGACGACGGCCATTCACTGTCCGGGCTCATGGCGCTGCCCGAGACGCCGCCCAGGGCATTTGCCCTTTTCGCACATTGCTTCACCTGTTCGAAGAACCTCAAGGCAGCAACCAACATCGCGCGAGCGCTGGCCGACTCCGGCATAGCGGTGCTGCGCTTCGATTTCACCGGGCTCGGCCAGAGTGAGGGCGACTTTGCCGACACGAACTTCTCGTCCAACGTCAACGACCTGCTGGCCGCCGTGCGGTTCCTGGACGAACATTACCAGGCGCCGGAGATCCTCCTCGGCCACTCGCTCGGCGGCACCGCCATTCTGCAGGCTGCCGCCAAGGTGCCGTCCGCGGTTGCGGTGGCGACCATCGGTTCGCCGTCCGAACCCGGTCACGTCCGTCACCTGTTTGAGGGGGCCGAGGAAACGCTGCGTGAGCAGGGCGTCGCGGAAGTGAATCTCGGCGGCCGGCCGTTCACCGTCCGGCGGCAATTTCTCGACGACCTCGAGCGCCACGAGCTGCCATCCGCCGTGAAATCTCTGCGCAAGGCGCTCCTGATCATGCACGCACCGCTGGACGACATTGTCGAAATCGACAACGCCTCGGCGCTATTCGCTAACGCGCTGCACCCGAAGAGTTTCATCAGCCTCGACAGGGCGGACCACCTTCTTTCCCGCGAGGAGGACTCGCTGTACGCGGGACGGGTGCTGGCTGCGTGGGCGTCGCGCTACCTCGAATCGGAAACCGCCGCAGCCGACGTCGGCCGGCCCGACACCGGTGCCTTCGAAACCGCTGCGCGAACGCGGATAGGCAGCTTTCGCACCGAGCTCGTCGCCGGCGGGCATGTGCTCGTCGCGGACGAGCCGGCTTCCGTGGGCGGCACCGGCGCAGGTCCGTCCCCTTACGATCTCCTGTCGGCCGCGCTTGCCGCCTGCACATCGATGACCCTGAAAATGTATGCGTCCCACAAGCAACTCGACCTCGCGGCCGCCACGGTGCGTATCAGGCACGGCAAGATTCACGCGAAAGACTGCGAAGACTGCGACAGCGTGGACGGACGAATCGACCAGTTCGAGCGCGAGCTGGTACTCGAAGGCGACCTGACGGACGCACAGCGGCAAAGACTGCTCGAGATCGCCGACCGCTGCCCGGTGCACCGGACGCTGCACGCCGAGGTGAAGGTCCGGACCGCGCTCGCGGATTCCTGACGTCGCCAACGTTTTGTGACCGGGTTCGTCGCATAAGGTGTGAACCAGTTCCAAACTCCGGTTTCCACTATCCGCACAAAGGGCCGAACCCGGCCCGACGCCCAGGGAGGAAGTCATGAGCAATCCATACGACTCGGCAGCGCCACGGAAGGCATCGGTTCTCGGCCCGACACTCAAATTCAAGGGTGAGCTCTCCGCCGACGAAGACCTGATGATCCTGGGCAGCATCGAAGGATCGATCAGGCACTCGTCTAGCCTGACGATCGGCGAGAGTGGTCATGTAAAAGCCAGCGTCTCCGCCGAGTACGTCGCCGTTGAAGGCAGTGTCGAGGGCGACATCCACGGCACCCAGTCCGTCACGGTTCGCGAAACCGCCAACATCAACGGCAACATTTCGAGCCCGACCGTGTCGCTCCTCGAGGGCGCGACGTTCAACGGTAACATCGACATGACCGGCAAGGGGTTCCAGGAAGCGGGCAACGATGCGCCCGCACAAGAAACCGCCGAACCGAGCGCCGCGAATGAGGGCGCGGACGAAGAGACCGCCGAGACCCGCGAGGCGCGGCGCACCAAATCCACGAAAGCGGCCGGGAAATCGGCTGATGCCGCCTGACGGCCCGGGAGACTCAGAATGACCGATACGCAAGTAGTGAAATCGCCGAGCGACGATAGCGAGGCCCTTACTGCATCCCAGGCGATCGGCCAGCACGACGCCCCCGAAACCACCGGCGAACCGGCCTCCGTAATCGGCGAGACGCTGCACTTCAAGGGCGAGTTGTCGGCCGGCGAGGATCTCGTTGTCGAGGGCAAGGTCGAGGGCACGATCAACCAGGGCAAGTGCTGCCTGACGGTAAAACCCAAAGGTCAGCTAATCGCCAACGTCAACGCAACGAAGATCTTCATCGAGGGCAAGGTGAAAGGTGATCTGTCCGCCACGGTCAGCGTTACCGTCCGTGAAAGCGGGGTCGTCGACGGCAACATCGTTGCGCCTCTCGTCGCGATTGTCGAGGGCGCGACATTCAACGGCAACATCCGGATGCAAAAGCCCACGGATAGCGGCGGCTGAAGCAGTCCGACAGGGACCGGCGCGTATCGGCCCTGCCGGGCGCGCTGACGCGGTGGCCGCCTGTCCGTACCGCTATTTTTCCCCCTTCTTTTTCTTCTTCCCGGACTTCCTGCTCTTTTCCTCTTTTTCCACGACCTTGTTGATCTTCCACTGCTGGGCAATCGACAGCACGGTATTGGTGGCCCAGTACAGGACGAGGCCCGAAGGAAAGAACGCGAAGAATCCCGTGAACATGATGGGCATGATTTGCATCACACGCGCCTGGACGGGATCCGCGGGTGCGGGGTTCAGCTTCTGCTGCAGCAACATGGCAGCACCCATGATCAGCGGCAGAATGAAGTACGGATCCCGTGTCGACAGGTCCGTGATCCACAGCGCGAACGGCGCCTGCCGCATTTCGACGCTCTCGATCAGCACCCAGTAGAACGCGAGGAAAAACGGCATCTGGATCAGGATGGGCAGACACCCTGCGGCCGGGTTGACCTTCTCCCGCTTGTAGAGATCCATCATCTGCTGTGAGAGCTGCTGCTTGTCGTCCTTGTAACGCTCCTGCAGCGCCTTGATGCGCGGTTGCAGGTTGCGCATTTTGGCCATCGACCGGCCGCTCGTCTCGGTCATCTTGTAGAACGCGAGCTTGATCAGGACCGTGACCAGGATGATCGAGACGCCCCAGTTGCCGACGTAGTCGTGGATAAAGCCGAGCAGCCAGAACATCGGCTGCGAAAGAATCGTCAGCCAGCCGTAGTCCACGGTCAGCTTCAGCTTGTCATGCAGCTCCTCCAGCTGCGACTGGATCTTCGGGCCGACGAACAGCTGTCGAGAGAACGTCTCCGAGGCGCCGGGTTCGACGGTACGTTTCGCACCAACGACGCTCGCGATCATCGTGTCGCCCTTCACGTCCACCCGGTAAACGTGAGGTGCCCCCGTCTCCGGGACGACCGCACTGAGAAAGTGGTGCTGAATGGCGGCCACCCAGCCGTCCGATGTCGAAAACTCGACCGGCCCCTTTTCCTGCAGGTCGTCGCGCTTGTATTTTTCCGCCTTGTCCCCGTTGTAGGTTTGCGGCCCGTCGAAGGAGTAGGAATCGACGTCGAACATCGAGCGGTCGATACCTTTCGAACGCCGTAACAGCTGCGTGTACTGGTCTCCGCGCCACGGCTCGCTGCTGTTATTGACGAGTGTCTGCTCGACCTCGATCGTGTAGCTTCCGCGCCTGAACAGGAAGCGCTTCTCGATGGTCACGCCGCTTGCGTCGGTCCACGTCAACGGCACCGCGACCTCGTCGGCTTCGCCGAGCGCGTACTCGCTCTGAGGCGAACTGAACACGCTGTCCTGGTCTGCCGTGGCGCCGGCCGTGCTGCGCAGGCCGGCTCGAATCAGACCAAGATTGCTGCGCTCGGGGCTGAGTAGTTCGACGAGCTCGTTCGGCCGGTCTTTCTCGACCGGGTAGCCGAGCAGGGTTGCACGCACGAGTGTCCCGCCACGCGTCGAAATCTGCAGTTCCAGGACGTCGGTGCGCACCGTGATGATGGCGCCCGCGGCGGTGGATTCTGCGGGCTCGCTACCGGGGAGCGCTGTGGCCGGTTGCTCCGGTTCGCCGACAACCTCCCCGAGTTCCGGCA
The DNA here is from genome assembly GCA_965365575.1 of uncultured Gammaproteobacteria bacterium. Classification (GTDB taxonomy): domain Bacteria; phylum Pseudomonadota; class Gammaproteobacteria; order Steroidobacterales; family Woeseiaceae; genus UBA1847. The sequence goes on along the minus strand of CBDUCE010000013.1, from coordinate 35 downwards.
GCGTCAGCTGGTCGTCAGCTGTATCGGCAGGCAGC
>CBDUCE010000012.1:0-27386 GCA_965365575.1 uncultured Gammaproteobacteria bacterium | reverse complement strand
TGTAGTTATCGCTACCCACGCGGAACACGGCGCGGCAACCGTTCGATACCCAGATGCCCCTGTTGTCGTATCCCCAGGTGTTTCCCTGGTAACAGCCGGAGTTACTGAGCTGGGTCTGCAACGACACGCCGCCCCGCGTATTGGCAGCGCAGTGCCGGTAATTATTGTTCTGTGATTCACAGGTAATCGTGTCAGCATCGGCGGCGCGCGGAAGTGCGAATGTGCTGACTACTACGAGTACCAGCGCCCCAAGGAATGGCGCACGCGACAGGCTGTATCGCGATCGGAGTTTATCGCTCATGAATGGTTTCCTCTTGCTGGTCTGGCTGAAATGCTTTCTTTTTCGTAATCATCGCCCGCATTGGGCGCATGTATTTAGACTCAGTCAAAATAGGACAGCCCGCCGTTTTGGTCAAGTTGGCATATTTCCCGGAGCATCGGCGCGGTCATTAGAATCTGTTATCTTCCGCCCCTGGTTGAATTCCCGAAGCCCGCGCCACCAAACGGTAACCTGCCTTGGTGATACATTTCCTCCATGCTCACGCCAACCTGGTTCTCGAACTGGGGGCCCTCATTATCGGACTGATCGCGTTTGTGATCGTTGCTGGCGTCCTGATCGCGCGCCTCGACGGCATTTCGACGGAAGACGGTATCTATTTTGCCTTTATTACCGCGCTCACAGTCGGGTTCGGCGATTTCGTGCCCAGGTCTCGGGGTGCCCGCACGCTTTCGGTCATACTGGCCACCATCGGCATCGTCATCTTCGGCATCATCGTTTCTGTCACGGTGCACGCACTCGACATCGCGATCGAGGCGTCGCGAACGAGCGGCGCTGCCACTACCGCCCCCTGATACGTTTGCCGCACGCGCTTCTCGTCAGCCTCCAGGGACCGGCGGCCCGCGGCGGCGGTAATCGAGCAAGCCTGGCCGGTGATCAGGGATTCCCGGCGGTACCAAGCGCGGGCTCGAATTCAATAATCGACCCGTCAGCCATCGTCGCGAGAAAAAGGTGTCCGTCCTCGAGGACATAGCTGCGCACCCACTCGAACTGCTTCATGTACACGTCGTGCAGTGAGGGTGGGGGACACAGCGCCTGCGTTGCGGCGATTGCGCCGAACTGCAGCTGGCCGGACGGCTCCGACGAGTAACTTCCGGTGCCGCGATTGCAGTCGGCAACGATACTCACCCCGTCATATGCATCGAACGAGAGCGTGTATTTCGACGGATCGTCAGGGATGTGCTCGCTGTCGTCCATGGACATGATCCTGACGAGATGCCAGGTGGTGCCAGCCAATTCGCCCGCCGGGCTGGAGCCCGGCGCCGCGCCGCTATCCGGCTCGTCCTTGATGGTGTCCCGGCTGCAGCCGGACAGGGCGAGCACGAGTAAGGTCACGAACAGGCCTGAAGTCGACCGAATATTCAATTCAGACTCTCCTGACATTTTTGCTAACCTAGCTCAGCGGTTCAGCCGCACCCCGATGCTACCGGAAGTAGCCGGTGCCGGAAAAATCGGCCCGGAGCATTCGCAGTCTGCAGCATTACCGGTTTCGTCACAGAATCTCGCAATCAACACAACGTGGCAAGAGAAACGATATGAGAACCGCAACCAAGGCGCTGATTGTCCTGGCAACTCTTGTATTACCTTCCACCTTCGTTCTCGCGGATACCGACACGGAGTCGTATCGGGCCTGGATCGAGCAGATGAAGGAGGCGGAGCGTGGCCCATTCGAGCGGCTACGCTGGTTCTGCAAAGACGGCAGCGTGTTGCCGCCGCGGCCCTACGCCTGCTCGGAACATGGCGGCGGTCACCAGCACGGCCAGTGGAGCGAGAGAACGCAGGAACTTCGCGACAACGGCTATTACGTCGCGAACCTGCTCGCGGGGCTGGATGGAGACGCGTGGCTCGACGATCGGACGTTCACAGACAAATTCACGCAGCTCGTCATCGAGCGGTTCCTGATCGGGGCCGACGATGGCTGGATATTCCGGCGTGCGCTTTTCTATCGGGGCGCTATTCAGGAGGAGGACGAACGTGAAGGTGCCCGCAGTCTCCTGCTTGCCATGGCGGCCGACCCCTACTGGAGCGGGCCGGGTTTCGTCGCCTGGCGCACGGGCGCGAAGCTCCTGCCCCACGGTCAGGACAACGCATCCATCGACAGGATTCGGCAGCTTTCGGCGAGCCTGTCGGACCGTGACCCGGGTTTCCGCAACCTGCGTGCGAAGATTCACGGCGCACCGGATGCCGCTGACGCCGAGCGTGTTCGCGAGTATGCGCGCCACAGTGAACGTGCGGAGCAGTCGGCCGCGTTCGAGGAACTCGCAAGCGAGATCGACGCCATGTATGCGGCTGGTTCGCTTGAAGAGCAGTTGCGGTCTTTTCTCGACAGAAATCCACCGAAGCCGCTGGCGATAAGCGTGCGTGAGTCCTTGTCGAGCCTGCCCGCGCGGACGCCCCTCGAGCGGCTTACGGCTGCCGGTAGCGCGCTGGCCGGGCTTTACGATGCGCTGCGCGAGACTGACGATCCTTCCTGGCGACTGGCCGCGCTCGACCTGGGCTTCCGGATAGAGAATGAATTCTTCTCTGCCGCCACCGCATTTCGTGCGGATGCCACCAACGCAAGTCGCGCAGAACACGTTCAGGTGCTCGAAGCCGCCGCCGGTGCTGCCTACGGGGTAGGCCTGATCAATTCCCGTCTGCATGCCGAGCTGGCGGCCTCGCTGGCCGGTATATCGACGAGCAGCGTGCCTCTCGATCATTACCGGGATCAACTTTCCTACCTTGCGCGGGTGCCCGGCTGGGCCACGCAGGCGCTGCGGATGCACTTCTTCGAATCCATGCAGAAGCTTGCAGAACTCGAACCCATCGCGATGCGCTTTATCCAGGACCAGCTGAGAGGCAGCGCTTTGCTGCTGTACGCCGATACGCTCGATGCGCTGTCAGGCGATGCCGGGAGGCTTGCGGGCGTCCGGCATACCGTCTTCGGCGAGGATGGCGGCGGCGCGTTCACCGCGCTGAATCCTGGCGTCGCGCGAGGGATTCTGCACGTTGCTCCCGACCTCGATGACGTCGAAAGTTTCCGTCCCGACGGCATCTACGTCCTGCCGGAAACGGTGTCCGACCTGCCGCCGGTGCGCGGTATCCTGACAGCTGGCGAGGGCAATCCTTTGTCCCACGTTCAATTGCTGGCGCGTAACCTGGGTATTCCGAACGCCACGGTGAACGAGAGCCTGTTGGCCGTCCTGGAGAAGCATGCCGGTGAGAAGGTCGTGCTCGCGGTCAGCCCGTCCGGCCTGGTGGAGATCGCTGCCGATGGGCGCCGCTGGGATGCTGTTTTCGGCGGCGCAGGCGCAGCCGACGGCGGAGCCATGATTCGGCCGGATCTCGAGAAACTGGATCTTGCCGTGACCAATCTCATCCCGATGGACGATCTGCGTGCAACGGATTCGGGGCGTACAGTCGGCCCGAAGGCCGCCAAGCTGGGCGAACTGAGGCAGCATTATCCCGAGGCTGTCGCCAATGGTGTCGCGATCCCGTTCGGCATCTTCAGGGCGATAGCGCTGCAGCAGCCACACCCTGACGGCGGCACCGTATTCGAGTGGATGCAGGAGATGTACAGCAAGCTCGGCCCGGTCGATGCACTTGACTCGGTCCAGGCTGCGCGTTACGACGCGTTCCGCAGCGAGCTTTACGACCTGATCGTGAACGTTTCGCTGCGGGGCGAATTCGAACGCAAACTGCGATCGGCGCTGCGATCGGTCTTCGGCGACCGGCCGGTGCCCGGGTTGTTCGTGCGATCGGACACCAACGTCGAGGACCTCGCCGGATTCACCGGCGCCGGCCTGAATCTCACGCTGCCCAATGTCGTCGGCGTCGAAGCCCTGCTCGAGGCGATACCGAGAGTCTGGGCGTCGCCGTTTACGGCCCGTGCCTTCGCGTGGCGTCAATCGCACATGTCCGAGCCTGAGCACGTGTACACGTCTATTTTGCTGCTGGAATCGGTCGCGTCCGACAAGTCGGGCGTACTCGTCACGCAGGACATCGACACGGGCGACAAGGGAACGATCTCGGTCGCAGTTAATGAAGGCCTCGGCGGCGCGGTCGATGGGCAGGCGGCGGAGTCACTCCGGATAGACCGATCGACCGGCAAAGTGCGCGTGCTGGCGACAGCGACTGCACCGACCCGGCGAGTACCCGATGCGAACGGCGGGCTCGAGTACCTGAAGGCGAGCGGCAGCGATACGGTCCTGACGACTGACGAAATCCGCCAGCTGATCGAATTTACGAACAGCCTGCCCACGCGATTTCCCCCGATCGTCGACGACCGCGGAAACCCGGCCCCGGCCGACGTTGAATTCGGATTTCTCGGCGGCAAGCTGCAGCTGTTTCAGCTGCGGCCGTTTCTCGAGAGCCGCAACGCTCGGGGCAGTCAGTACCTGGCAACGATGGACAAGGCGCTCGGCGATACCAGCGGCATTCGCGTCGACATGAATGGCCGCCCGCGCTAATCGGGCTTCGGCGCGCCGCCACCAAGACTGGCGGTGTGCACAAGCCTGTCGTGCAGCACGCGAGCCAGCTGTTCGAGCCAGCGTCCTCCCCGCTGGTCGGATGCCAGCGCGACGAGAATGTAGGATACCGATTCGGCCTGCACCAGGATGCTGTCCGCATGGTAGTGACGCCAGGTTCCGGACTTGCGGTACATGGCCGTCGTGTCCTGGTCGGCCAGTCCCTTGACAAACTTGTGCGTAATCGCAGGATTCGACAGGCACTCGAGCATCAGTTCGGTGCCTTCGGGGCTCGCCAGCTCGCCATTGACCAGCAGGTAATACCAGCGTGCAACCTGCCAGGGCGTCGCGGCATGCGATAGGCCCTGGAGCGGGTCTCTCTGGAATGCGCCTTTGCGCGCATAGTCCTTGCCGACCCAGAGGCCGCCGCCGCGACTGCGATCGTAAAAGCGATAGGGGTCGGTCTGCAATAACGTCAGCAGCCAGCTGCGGCCCACCGTCTCCAGGACCCGAGTTGCGCAATCGTTGCAGGAGTGGCGGATCATCGCCACGAGATCGTCTTCGAGGGCGCGGGTCAACGTTATCCGTCCCTCGTCGAGCGCTACCGCGGCACCGTAAAGTATCGCAATTTTCGGCAAGCTGGCCGCATACAGCATCCGATCGCCGTTGACCATGCCGAGCGACGTTGCCTCGTTGCCGTCCAGGGTTACCAGCGCCACGGCGAGCCTGCCGTCGTCCACTGCGTCCTGCAGTCCCAGCGTGGCCAGCGCGATTTCGAGATGCACCTGTGCCGGCCCAAAGCCGGCCTCGGGGAGGTCGTCCGCGGCGATCGCGGTCGCGGTTGCGATGCAGTGTGCGGCGACGCACAGCAACGTATGCCGCAAGGGGTGTACGGGTCGGCGGACTCGGCCGGGAGCCGTGAAACGTGACACTCAGCGCCCCCTCGTTGACCGATCGGCACCCTGCATGCTGGCCAGGCGGGTGTCCAGATCGACGAGCAGTTCCGTCCGTGACATCGGCACCTCCTCATCGCCCGGTTCGTGTTCACCGAGTCCCGCTGCGAATTCACGCCACCATGTCTTCGCCTCGGCCGGCCCCCAGGCACCGGCATCCGCACATCGCATCAACGCTTCCCGCAGCTCTTCCGCGTCGGCCGGACGGGCTTCGGGATCCTTCTCGAGGCAGCGCATCAGGATATCCTCGAGATCCGCGGGAACGTCGCAGCCCGCTCTGGCAGAAGGACGCTCCGGCTGATCATGGAGGTGAGCCGCACAAATCTCGACCGCACTTTGACCTTCGAACACCTGCCGTCCGGATACGATGTAGTAACCGACAGCCCCCAGTGCGTAAAGGTCACTTTGAGGGCTTGCGGCACCGGGCCTGCTGATGATCTCCGGCGCCATGTAAAATGGCGTACCAATCAGGACATCCGCCTGTGTCAGGTGGCCGTCTGTTTCGCTCATCTCCTTGACCAGACCGAAATCGACGACCTTGACGACATCGTAAACACCGCCGCGCTCGCAGACGATCAGGTTCGACGGCTTGATGTCACGGTGGATAAGGCCCTTCGAATGCGCCTCTGCGAGAGAGCCACAGGCCTGAGCCAACAAGTGAACAGCCCGGCTTGCGGGCAGCGGGCCGCCGAGTTGCACCAGCCGGTTCAACGTACCTCCCTCGAGCAGCTCCATCGCGTAGTAGAGGGTGCCATCGGCAGTCCGGCCGAAGTCGTAGATTGCGACGGTATTGGGATGGCTGAGGCCGCTGGTGAGTCGAACCTCGTGTTCGAAGCGTTTCCGGGCAGCATCACTGCGCGCAAATTCCGGGTTCATCAGCTTGAGGGCCGTCGGGCGCCTGAGCAGTGCGTGCCGTGCGCGATAGACGGTGCCATTGCCCCCTTCGCCGATTCTCTCCTCGATATGGTATTGGCCGAGTTTCTGCTCGATGCGGTCGACGGCTTCTTTCAACTGGCGCCTGATCGCACGCATGGAGGCGAAGAAAATGAGCGCCGCCAGCAAGATGCCTGCCGAGATCATGCCGATGATTGTCAGGTTTCGCATTATGACGAGCGCGCCGAACAGGTCGGATCGCGGCACCAGGACCGCGGACCAGACCGCATGATTTTCATCAATCTCGACTCGGGAGAATCCGGCCCACCAGGCCTTTTCTTCAGGTCCCGAATACGCAAATACGTTCTCGGAGCTGCCCAGTTCGTTCCACTTGGCCACGGCTCGGTCGATCGTCGGTATGCCGAGCTGATCGAGCGGCAAAAGCTCCGCGGCGACAATGCTCCGGTCGTCCTCAAAACGCTCGTTCCGGGGTAATCCAATGACCCTGCCCTGTTCGCCGAACACGAGGGTCAGCCCGTTCTGACTCGGATGCTGGGCAAATGTCAATCTTGTTACGTCGACCAGGCTCAGATTCATGGCGATGACGTGCTCTGGAGCGGCGTCATCCGGTGCCCAGCGAGTCGAGATGGAGATGCCGGGCTCCTCCGTGGTCAGAAAGGAATAGGGTTCCGTCCAGTAGCGCGACCCCGGTTCGTGCTGCATCGCGCCGGTGAACCACGGCCGCTCCACGGGCGAGACATCGGTGTTGCGCTGCCAGGTCTCGACAGGCCGGCCGTCGCGTAGCCGCTGCCACCGCGCGGTGTCGGGTGCCGATGCGTCGATACGACGTGACTGAAATCCCTCGTCATCGTGAATCAAGGCATATTCATTGCCGGCCGTATCGGCGAGATTGATGGAGTCGAGCATCGGATAGCTGCGCAGGAAGGGCGCCAGTCTCTGGAACAAGTCATCGTCAGACGTTTCCTGCGAGAGCGGGATATTCTCGACCTGCTCCTTTGCAACCAGGAGCAGTTCGCTATGCGAGCCGAACACTTCCTTGAGGTTGTGCTCGACGCCGTCGGCTACGTTGCTGATCAACGCGGCCGATGTTCGCTTGACAAGGCGTTCGTCGAAGAACAGTAACGCTGCCAGCACGAGGACGGAGGTCACGATGAAGACGACCGCGAGCCGCCGCACCAGCGGGCGATACAGATGCAGGAACCTGGAATCTATGGACAGCGTCTTGCTAAGTGTCTTCATGAAGTCGGTCCGTCATCAGATCAAAGAGCTTTGAGCTTCGTCAGGCATCGTCAGTGCCCCCGCGCGAAGCAGCCGGTGTGTCCTGGTTGCCGAGCGGCTTGATTTCCTTCAGCTTTTCAGCCGCGGAATGCAGAGCGCTCGCGGCCTCGGTATCGGACCCCTTTCTTGCACCGTCTACCGCCTGCGCGAAGTCCAGGTGCGGGAACAAGTCTTGCCACAGGGCCGTGGGAAGTCGATTTTCCAGGTATTCGGCCGCGGTACCCTTGAGCCACGGGTCCTGGCTGTGCAGTGCCCGCCAGCAAAGATCAATGGTTGCAGGATTATCACCGATACCGATGAGAAGGAAAATCAGTTCGAGTTGCCGTTCTGCAGGCGGCCCGCCGCTGGCCGTCTTCCTGCCCATCACGGCTATTTCGGATTGCAGGGCCTGGCTCAGCCGATCACGATCGATGTCGGTCTGCGGATGGTGGCGCCTGATTCGCTCCAGCCCCTGCGCGGACCTGAAGCGCACGTTCCAGTCACGATCCCGGAGCGCCGTGAGCAATCCGAGAATTGCCAGCGGGCTCTGCGAGTAGCCCAGCAGGATCGGAATTCGCCGCCGTACCCGTGAGCTTTGCAGCGAGTCGAGCAGGATATCCACCAACAGCCCCGCGGAGCGGGTTGCCGCGGGACGCAATGCTCTCAGCACATCCTGTACCAGTTCCTCGTTGCGGAGCAGGCGAATGGCATGTGGAACGAGTTCGTCAGACATGTCGCGGCTGGCAAGCACGCGCCGGACTCGCGAAATGTCTCCACTACGGAGATCGGCGATCGTCTCGAGCACCGGGTCTGCGAACCGAACATCATCTTCCGCCGCCCCTCGTTGCGGAGCGTCCGGGGGCGGCTTGTCATCGGCCTGCCTGCTGCTTTTGCTGCGTTGGCGATATCGCTCGATCTCGCGCAGCAGATTGTCCCTGTCGATCGCGAGCTGTGTCTCGGCCAGGGTTCTCGTGGTGGTCCTGTCGACCGTGTCGACGTCATCGATCTGCAGCTGCCCGGTCTTGAGGTTGGTGGCCAGTTGGCGTGAGTAATTGCGTTGCAGTGCGAGGACCAGTACTGCACAGATGAGTGCCAGCACCAGGACGAGAATAAGAAGTATGGACTCCGTGAATACCGGCAGCAGCAGGATGCCCATGACAAGAAACCCGCCGATCATGTCACCGGCGCGGTCAGCGCCAACATCGATCATTACTTTGCCTGTCCGCTTTTGATCGGCGGGGATGGGCATGTAAAGCACTTCGAACCCGGTACGGAAGAAAGAGTTGTACAGCAGGTTTGCGCTGCCACGCATCAACGCCACCGTGATCAGTGATCGCATCACCAGGGTCAGTGTTCCGGTGGCGAGTATTGCAATGGGCCAGGCGAGCATCGTTCCTCCCAGGCCCAGCCACCGTAATGCACGGTCGCCGACAGCCGCCTGCAGCAGGAAACTCCCGAGTCCGACGGCCACGTAAAAATACGAAAAAAAGCTGATCAGTTGCTCGTCTTCCAGCGTTGCCGCGGCCTCTGCTTTGAGCACGAAGTCGAGCAATGCGGCCAGTGTCGCCACGAGCAGGGCGAGCAACGCCATTCTGCGGATCAGCGGACTCGCTCGCAGCGGACCAAACAGGCTGATGCGCTGTTCGGACGGTCGCGACGTAACGCCTCGACCAATCCAGAACACGGCAGCACCGCACAGAATATGCATCAGGGCCAGCATCAACAGGACGGCATGAGTGTCGGCGGCAGATGAAACGACCTTGGCCGCAATGCCGCCTGCCAGCCCACCGAAAGTAGCAGCGGCGGCAAGCCTCGCAATGACCCGTTTTGCAGAGTGAGGATCGAACCGCTCATTGATGACAGACCAGAAGCCGCTGATCAGCAGCGAATTGACGGCGGATATCTGCAGGTAGAGTATCGTGGCGGCGACTTGTGGTTCGCTGTCAATCAGCCGCCATTGCATCAGCAGCAGGCCCGCGCTGAGTCCGAAGACGATCGGGATGAGGCGAGCCGGCCCGAATCTCGCGAGCAGGCGGGACATGAACAGCACACCGGCGACCGATATTGCCGCACTGACGATCATCATCAACGGCAGCCGTTCGACGGGGAAATAAGTAAGGAAAAGCGCGTCGCGTGTCGCCTTGCCGGCGATATGCTGCGCGATCAGTGTGGCGACCGCAGCGGTCGCCACAAGGGTCAGTATCGTATTTTTCTTATCTGGATTCGTGACCAATGCATGATCCTACCGTTGGTCCTGATCAATCGCTCGTTCGCGATGAACGAGACAGTTCGAGGCTGCGGCTGACACTAACTCACTGGCCCGGATCTGTGTGGGACTCCTGCATCAAATTATGGATACGCGTGCCGAGAGCCTGGTGATCGACGGCCGAGTTCTTGCGCAGCACATTGGAAATGAGCATTACCATGTAGTGCAGTCTCTGATCGCCGCTTTGAGTTTCGATAATCGCAAATGAATTCATGTAGTTCTTTCGATTGCCACGGTATTTTCCGCAATGAAAGCCCTCTTCCGGCATGCAGCTGTACAGCGAGCCCGACTTGAAGTAGACCGCAGAATCTCGCAGTTTCGGCGAGGACGCGTAGCGAATTCGCCGTTCTGTGACGTAGATGAGTCGTTTGATTTCGCGGCTGGAGAACTCGTCGACGAGCAGCCCTTTTTCAAGTAGCAGCCCGTACTCCAGAAGCGTCTGTGCGGTCGCATAGCTCGACCCGGAGCCCGGGACCATCTGCTTTCCTCCGCGCGTAAAGAAACTCCCCTGGCGGATCTGGCTGAGATCGAAACCATGTCTCGTCAGCGGTTCTTCGAACGTCGCCCGGAATAGTGCCGTGAGTTCCGCTTTTGGCGCGTTGTTTATAAACTGGTGCGCCTGCTCGTCGGTAGGAGGGTACGCCTGCCCGAAATGACGAATCAGCATCGCCTCGCGCATGACCATGCCTGCGGCAGAATTCGAGCTGGGGGACAGCATCCAGTCCAGGAATTCCCACAGCGTCGCGCGGTCTCCCTCGCGAATCGGGCGCTTCGTCAGCACCCGGCTCTCGATGTCGAAAAACGGGACACTGTGCATGTCCGTAAAGGAAAATCGGTCTGCCGTAACGGTCCGGCTGCGAAGTACATGAACCCGATCAGCGGGATCGGGCCAGGCGTCGGCCAGCGCCTGGAACAGGCCGAGTGCCGCGATGAGTTTGCCGACGCTGCCCACGTTCTGTCGATAATCGGCATTCACTTCGGCATAGCGCGGCCTGTACGGGTCGGTAACATCCAGCACCACGATGCCGTAGTCGTCGACGTTTCCGCCGAGCAGGGCCTCTACTTGCCGGGTCAATACCGGATCCGGCGGCGGGACCTCGAGGTCCCGGTAAAGCGTCAGACGCAGGTCTACCATGTCCGCAGGCAACAGCGCGCCGGCCGGCTGGCGGCGACCCTCGAGAACGCCTTCGGTCATCAGCCGGTACGCTTCCAGGCGGCGAATCCCGGTATCGTCGTAGGCATCGAGCGGGTAGGCGCCGGCGACGGTCGTGGCCGCCGAGGCTATCAGCACGAGCAAACTTCTAAGTGTCATAGAAATTACATCCTTGATGTTACCTGGCAAATGAGGCCGCGGGCCCTCGCGAGTCTTCAGGCCGAGCCGTCGTCAGGCAGCAGCTTGCGATGCTCGCGCGCGATCAGCAAGGCTATGATTATCCAGGCGAGGACCAACAGGATGTTGATGATCGCAAACTGCCGGATACTCAGTGCCAGTAATGCGGACCCGATGAATACCGTCAGTGCAGACATCACGTCACCACCGCGTTGAAAGAAAGTGTCGATGGCCTGCTTGGCCTTGTATTTCTCCTCGCGTGTCGTTGGCAGAAAGAGTATCTGACGTACCGTGTTCTGCAATGAATAATCCGTCGAATTCTCGGCGATCTTCACTTCGCGAATCATTGCAAGGACCGGATACAGCGCCGCCACGATGTAGCCGCCAAGCGCGATCAGCGGAAGAATGAACAGCGCCATGCGGACACCGAGATACTTGAGGATTCTGGATACGATAAACAGCTGCAGCAAAAGCCCGGCGATATTCACGATAGCAAAAAAATCCGCATAGAAGGCGCCGATGAACTGTTCTACGGCTTCTTCCGAAAATTGACCGTCGCCGCCAGCTGCCAGCGCTGCTTCCCGCACGGTTCTTCCGAGAATGTATTCGCCGGTCGTGTTGACCCAGTTGAGCACGAAGATGAGCAGGGCAATAAGCAGGAGGTAACGCTTCTTCAGCAGGAGTTCGAATGCACCCGACTTTCCCAGCGGCTCCTCGACGGCAGGTTCACCGGTATCGGCTTCACGAGACGCTGCACGCGCCGACTCCCGCCTGTCCACGATGTTCGTCAGGATGAGGCTGGCCGTGAGCACGATTGCCGATACGAGAATCAACTGGTTGATACCGAATACCGGTATCAGGTGACCGGCTATGTAGCTGCCAAAGACCGCCCCGGCCGAAGCACCGAACGCGACGATCACAAACAGCCGTTCGCCGGCCTCGGCCGTGTAGACATCGTTGGCGAACGCCCAGAACTGCGCCGGCACCATTAGATTGAATACGCCGATCCAGAGAAAAAACAGCACGGCGACCGGTACGTGCGCCGCGACGAGCAGATAGAAGACAACCAGCACGACGGCGAAGAATACCGTTACCCAGTTGATGAGCCGTCGGCGGGGAACCCGGCTGGCAATCCAGGCATAAGCCGGCACCGCGAAGAGCAGTAACAACGCCTGGGCGGCCGACGCATAGCTCTTTATCTCCGCGCCGCCTGGCGTGGCCAGTATCAGCGCCTCCCGGACGGGCTTGACGAGGTAGTAGGCCGTGAGAATCAGGAATACGTTGAGCGCAAGCATCAGGACCGTCGCCGATTCTCCGGCGCGAACCTCGGTAAACACGGAGAGAAAGCGCTCGAGCGGCGATCGATGGCTGCCATTCTCTAACGGTGTCTGCACCGTTTATCGCGCCTCAGCAGGTTGCCGGAGATTCGAGGGAAAGACCGGTACATCCGCCAGGTCTGCGCGTTGCAGCCGTATCCCGTCCGATTCAATCTGCGGCGGCAAAGTCGCCCAGTCCTGCGTGCTGTGGAATGCCGGCGCCGACACGGCACTGACCAAGATGCGATCTCTGTCGAGCGTTATGTGCGTGAAACCCTTGGGCGCGCGGCCAGCCTCGGACCCGAGCAATGGGCGTGCGCCGGAGCCGAGACAGGCCTGGCTGATATAGGTGACGCCGTCCAGCACGCCGGGATAGAACGCGTGATGATGGCCGCTCAGGTACAGACGCACGCCCGCCGATACGAGAATGGCGTGCAATCGTTCATCGCGTGTTGCTTCCGTGGCGCGCCCTTCCGCGAACGGCCACACCGGCACATGGCTGAAGACAATGACGTCGCTGAACCGGTCGCGATGCTCGACCAGCAAGGCTTCCAGCCAGTCGAGATCGTCGCCCGGCAGGGAACCCGTTGTCGTGACGTCCAGCGATATCAGCAGCACGCCTTTCACGGCGAACGCGTAGTTGAATGGATAGCCGCCGGCGTCGACGAAATTCAGCCCGGTGTTCCGGTCTCGCCATTCCCCGGCATACAGCGCTCGCTCGTCTTCGAAACCCGGGTAGGCGGAGGCATCGTGATTGCCGGGCGTGATGCCCAGTGGAATGCCTGCCTCGGCAAGCGGCCGGGTAACGGTTTGATGGAAGGCCTGCCAGAGCGCATCGAGCTTGTTGCGTTGCGACGGATCGCGAAACTGGCCGGCGATCATGTCGCCGGTACTGATTACGACGTCAGGTCCGAGTTCGACGATGCGGCGAATCGCGTCATGCACGGTCGAAGCATGGCCGATCGTGCCGTAGGAGCCGTTCATGTCCGAGATGACCACGAGGCGTAGCGGATCGCCGACTGATGAATGGGAATCGATGGTTTCGGCAGCCAGCGAGACGAGCGGCAGGCACAGCCACAGAACGGACACTGCCCGCAGCCATTTCGGAACCAGCCGGATCAGGAGGATGCCGCTATTCGTAAGCACACTGCTCATCCTGTTCATTGACTGTGCCGTTGACCATGAATTCGTCAGGCTCGAGGCTGAATCGAAGCTGTCCCGCGTGGCAGTTTTGCGCAAGCACGCGGCTCGCCTGCAGCGTATTTGCGACCACCTGTGCTACCTGTCGATCGCTCAGGCCGAATGCCGTGCTCAGCCATTCATAGTGCGGTCCGGCCGTGTCGAAGTCGTTGGCCAGTTGTTGCAGGCGCCGATACGTGCTTGCCGGAAAATGTCGCAATTTGTCCAGCATGCCGGTGGTCTTGGCAAAATTCGCATAAGGCAGCCGGCCCGCCGCATCGTTGTCATTGATAATACTGCGGCGAATGCGCACAGGATCCTTGTTATTGGCCAGGGACGGCGGTGCATTGCCCTTCGCGGGAGCCCTGCGCACGTCGCCGCCATCTACCCAGTACCAGTAATCAACGTAGTCGATGTTGCCGACACGGTCCTGCTGACTGAAGATGTAATCCAGCAGCACGATTTCGGCAAGTTCCCTCATCCAGAAAACCATCTGAAGCGGTGTGGTTCCGTCGCGCATCGCCTTTCGTAATTCCGGGTCCCGATTCGCCTCCTGCAGGCCGGTGGCAATAGCTTCTTGCAGCGCGCCGTCATGGCGCAGCGCAAGAAACGGAGCCGTTTCCTGGAAGTCCCGGTTCTGGCCGGCACCCCATCCCGATTTTCGCGTACCGTTGATTTCGGCACCGTAACGGCGCCCCTCGGTCCGCAGCAGGACACCGAATATCTGCCGTCCGCCGTCGGTATACAGCTCCCGCATCGGTCTGTACGAGGAAGGATCTCTTGCGCCTTCATCCAGCGCTTTCCATCCGGCGTGGTTCATCTTGCTGGAGCCCGACCCGGAGGAAGCGGCCACGCCGGTTCGAACCACGCGTTCGAAGTGCTGTTGCTTATCCATCGACCGGTAGACACTGACCGGCACATGCACATCGGTGTCGAAGTAGCGCGAGAAATGGTAGTAGAGCCACGATGCCGGCGCGAATGTCGCGCTCGTATCCGGCGTATTCATCGTCATCTTGAACGAAACCGGACCGCCGGAGACGCCGGATTTGATGATTCGCCGCTGGCCGCAGTGTTTCGTTTCGAAGGCTGATGCCTGTCCTGCGAAAGGCCCGCCCCTGAGATCGTAAACCAGGGTCCCCGGACTGGTGCTGAAGACCTTGGGGCAGAGGGCGAAAGACCCCGAGTAGAAGTCGATTGCGCAGAGGGCCTGCTCATCGCTGCGGTCGGCATCGGAATACCTGCCGTCGGGCGCGTGCTCTATCGCAACGCAGGCCTCCCGTATACCCCCGGGAGCCTCGTAGGCGACCGTGTCGCCCCTGACGTCGGCGGCCGAGCTGGCCACGACGGGCATGCCGGCAAGCGTGACCAGGAGGCATCGGGCGAGTCGTCTGCCGCGAAAGTGCATAGTTGCGATTATCGGCATGCCGTTCCGTGTGACGGTGAACCAGACAAAATCAGCAGGTTACTCGACAGCGTCGGGCAATGCGAGACCGGGACAAGGGCATGGTGCGCGGTGTCATGAACCGTCACGTAGGCCGTGATGGTATCGCCTGGATTCAGGTCGCGTGTCCTGGTATCGCGGCCGTCGATATTGAAGCGGTAGTCCGACGGTACGTTGTACGTGTACACGTCACCGTGATCGAACCGAACCGTCAGGCGGTTGCCCGAGGCGCGTCTTACGGTGGCCTTGTAGACGTGAATCTCGCGACCCTCGCCCAGGTCGATTACGCGATCGGAATCGGTAGGAGAGACTAAGTTTTGCTGTGTTTGTGCCAGGGCTGCGCCGCTGAACAGGGTTAGCCCGACGAGGCACGCCGCTAACTGGCGAGCGAGCGAAAACGAGGCTGCTCGCATCATGTTACTCCTTAACTTGAGGTGTTGCTGTTTGTAATTTTATCGCTGCCTGTGGCAGGTTCGGGGATTCTGGTAACCACGGCGCAGAACGCAATCGGTTAACAGAAAAATGTGACGAATTGAACCCTGCGTGTGCACATACACCTCTCCGCTTCACGGGCGTACGGTTGCGTTCTTACAGTTTCGAGGCGCGAACAATGAAGCGCTGCGGTGCCGATCCGACGTAGTAGAACGGGTAGCAGGTAACCAGCGTGAGGGTGCTGTTTTCGGTCGGATCCAATACATGGATATCCTCGGGGTACACGATCAGCAATTCATCGATGCGATAGCTGTCTACGCCATCCAGCGTTTCGACCACGATCGAATCACCGACAGCAACGTCCTTCAATGACCGAAAATAGCCGTCTCGATGTGCCGCAATGCCGGTATTCCCGGGCGTGCCAAGAGGCGCCGTGCCCTCGATCGTGCCAGCACCGCGCGTGAGGTTGGCTTCCTGCGTACCCGTGAAGATCGGCAATTCCAGGTCCACCGAGGGAATCCGCATGATGCCTTCCGGCAGTTCATCCGGCGGGGCAGACCGGCTGTACTTCTCGTAGTCGCTGATGCGTTTCTCGGACCAAAGACTCTTGTCCGGCGCACCCAGAGCAACATCGAGCGAGCGACGGTCCGCCACTGCATCGACCTCGAACACCACGTCCGTTTCCACCGTGGGATCCGCGGCGGCAGCGAGGCGCTGCGTCTCCTTTGCCGACCGGAACGCCTCGATACCCTGCTGGTGGGCACGGGACGCGCCGGACAGGGTCACGACATAGAACAGCAGCAGCACGGTGCCGGAACCCAGAAGGGCGGTGCTGAGGAGAGTAAGAAGTCGCCTGGCCATGGGGTAAATGATGTTTCCTGTTCAGCTGTCTGTCAAAACCCGTAATCGTCAACGGTGCTAACTTCCTAATATCATTGACTTTTTAACCCCGGTGGGCGCGGGAGCCCCCGTAATGTTTGCCAGGCGTCCGGCCTTTGCAGGTCGGCGTCGCCGGCGGGAGCCAGGGCGCCGCTCGCCTGCAGCACCTGTTTCACGGTTGTCCGCTGACTGCGGCTATGGTGACCAGGGTGGGGAGTCGAAGGGACCTCCCTGCACACCGCTTTGCGGTTCCTGGAAGCTGTGCAACGAGTCGTCGGTGAAGTAGCGCCAGAATTCGCGCTCAAAGTCCGGGCGCATGATCGCGAATGCGCCCTCGGCGCGCTGCTCCTCCAGGAATTCCCGATACGCATCCAGCGGCTCCGGGCCGAGTTGCTGGCCTGCGATGCGCCCGCCGTACTGCTGATACAGGGCACGGTTCAGTTTCCAGTGCAGGATCATTTCCCGGGCGAACGCGCGGCGCATTTCGGCGACCTGGGCAGTTTCCTCCGCGCTCAGTGGTTGCTCATCACGCATATTCGACAGAAATTCAGCGATCCCGTCGCGTTCCGCCCTGAGCGCTTCCCGTTCCGACATGTCGATGTCGCCGGATTGCAGGCGATGATCGATTTCGGCGAGCCGAGCCCGCTGTTCCGCGAGGTCCGCCTGTTTGACCCGGTCGAGATGGGCAATGAAGGCGTCGATCTCCGCGTCTGTGACGGTTATTCCGCGCTCGGCCTCATAGCGCTCGAATAATGCCTTCAGTATTGCAGCCTGCATTTCACCCGCATCGTCCGTGCGGATTTCCGAGCCCAGCACGGTGGCCGCGACAGGCGGCTGAGCGGCGTGTTCGAATTCCATGATGTTACCTTCCGGGCCGGCCGTCAGTAGCAGGTGCTCATCCACGATCGTATAGTCCGTAACGCGTTCGATCGTGGCGAGAAAGCTGTCGTGCAGTGAGCCCGAAGGGCAGAGGGCCCGGGTCGTCGCGATCGGCCCGAATTCGATCCGTCCTGTCGCGCCGGATGACCATTTGCCGTTGCCCCGGTTACAGTCAATCTCGAGCAGTGCCGTGCCGTCGATACCGAGGACTAGTGTGTACGCGGAACGGTCCTGAGGGATCATTACTGTGCCGTCCGCCGGCCTGATCTCCACGAGGCGCCAGGCGGTGTCTTCCAGCTCCGATTGTGCGGGCGAAATAGCCTCCTTCGTGCCGTCTGCAGCGGTTACATCCCGGACGGGGTCATTTGCGCATGCCGATACGAGCACCGTAGCGGCAGCAATCAGTTTCAGTTTTGCAGTCATCGCACATTTTCTCCTGGACGCACCGGGCGCTCGACCTGGTGGAACATACCGTATTAGCGAGCATGCGATCCGGTCAATACGTGCGTGCAAAGTTGGTCCTGCACACCGGCTTGCAGCGTCATATTTCTTGTCGCACCAGTCACAAAATCGTGGCAGAGTAACGTCAGGTATTTCCCGAGACGCCGTTTCAGTGAATTCAGCCCGAATCGACGCATCTCGACCAACAATTTGAGAGGAGAGTTTCACTTGAACCGAATTGATGTCCTTATTGCCCTGGGTTCCGCAGGACTCGCGCTCATCGCGCCGGCGTCAGCGTTGGCACAACAGGGCGAAGCCGTCGAGACCTTCGTGTGTGAGTCCGTGAATAACGGTCACAACGAGTGCGGGTATCGCGCCTCCGGCGACGTAACCGTTCACGTGAACCGGCAGATGAGCAAGGCGCGTTGTGTCTTCAACGAGAGCTGGGGGACATATGATGGCGGCGTCTGGGTCGATTACGGCTGTCGTGCGGAATTCGTCGTGCGGCGCCCACCGGGATCGCGCGACAGTTACCGTCCTGTCGGCGGCGGTATGAGCACGGTTACCTGCCAGTCCATGAACAATGCCTACCAGAGCTGTCGCGTTGAGAAGATTGATCCGTCCAGCGTGCACATCGAACGCCAACTGAGTGGGGCCGCATGCACACGCGGCACCTCATGGGGTGTTTCGGAGGGCGAGAATTCGCCGCCGGGAATCTGGGTCGACCGGGGTTGCCGGGCAACCTTCAGCTACAGTACGCGCGGTAGCTCCTATTCGCCCTACGCGGGCACGCCGCATGATTTCGAGCTGCCCTGCGAGTCTCTCAGGGGCGCCTGGAACCATTGTGAAATTCACCAGGCACACATGGCGCGCATCGAGCTGATCAACGGCAACCAGGAATGCAATGCCTACAAAGCGTGGGGTGTGGATGATACGGGCGTCTGGGTGCGGAACAATTGCCAGGCTGCGTTCCGGGTAAGGTATCGACACTAGGACCGGCAGCGCAGCTGTAGGCGTCGCGTCGCAGAGCCCGGCTGGCCGGTACCCGATTGATTCAGTGCGGAACGTGTTGAGATCCGGCCTGATCGCGGCCCTGCTCGCCGTCGTTGCGGCCCCGCTATCGTTTGCCGAAACGCCCGATGATGATTCGGAGTCGCGCCCCGAAAAGCCCGAATTCAGCGTTCACCGCGGGCATTATGAGGAGTCGTTCGAACTCGAGATCCGGGCCCCGGGTCCCGGGCTCTCGATTATCTACACGACGGACGGGAGCGAGCCGTCTACTGATCCGGTAAACGGAGTACAGGTTCCCGCGAGCCCGGAAGACGGGCACCCGAGTCGAGCGCAAATCACGGTGGATGACACCGTGAGCGTGCGGGCGATCGCCGTATCGATCGAGTCCAGCTCGAAAATCGCCACGCATTCCTACGTATTTCCGCGCAAGGTACTGCAACAGCCCGCGCCGGCGCGATCGACGGCTCGTTGGGGTCACTCCGGGCCCGACTGGGAGATCGATCCGCGGGTCGTCGAGCACCGGGATCCGGCGAGCAGGCTCGTGGCGAAGGACCTGCTGGCCGTTCCGGCGCTTCACATTTCCCTGCCGTTTGACGATATCTGGGGCGACGATGGCATCTATCTGGACGGCGAGGGTGAACCGCGTGACTGTTACGTCGAACTTCTGAACCCGTCGGCCGATCCTGGTGATCCCAACCAGGTTTCCGGCCCCCATAAGCACGCGACGGTGGAAGTCACCGGCGGCAGTAGTACCGAGAGATGGAAGACCGACAAGCTGTCGTTTCGGTTGCGTTTTCATCACGACGCCAAGTTCCCGTTCCTGTCGAACCCCGGGACCGACCCGGAGGGTGACCAGGTCGATCACTTTCACACGTTGATCCTGGATGCCCGCCTGAACGAGTCTTGGACGCATCCCTCCGCATCCCAGCGGAAATACGCTCAATACACGCGCGACCAGTTTCTTGCCGACCTGCAGCGGGCCGCTGGCGGGCTTGCCCCGCGCGGCAGGCACGTGCACCTGTATATCGCCGGCATCTACTGGGGTCTCTACAACCTGCATGAGCGGCCGGACCATCACTTCGCTGCCGCTTACCGCGGCGGAGAGCCACACGAGTGGGAAGTGGTGAAACACAATTCGGCCGATATCGTCAACGGCGACGGGAGCAATTTCCGCAAGCTCCAGGATCGAATCTCCCAACCGGATATTGCCTCGGTGCAGGCGTTCGAAGAGATATCCGGGTTACTCGATATCGAGGATTTCGCGCGATACATGCTCGCTAATTTCTGGGCCGGAAATACCGACTGGTCGCATCAGAACTGGTATGCGAGCTATCGTCCGGGCGACCCGTCGGGTCGCTGGCGCTTTCACAGCTGGGATGGCGAACACGTCCTGAAGGAACTGGATGAAGACGTCACCGGCAAGAACGATCCCGGAAGCCCGACAGCTTTCCACCGGCAGCTGATGCAGAACCCGAAGTACCAGACCCTGTTTGCATCGGCAGTGCGCGAGGCGATGGCGCCGGGCGGCGCGCTCGATCCGCAGAGGCTCGCATCGAGTTACCGGGCGCACGCGTCCGAAGTGGAGGGCGCCGTGCGTGCCGAATCGGCGCGCTGGGGCGATAACCGCCAACATCGCCCCTACCTCCGTGGTGATGACTGGCAGGAGGAGCGCGACCGTTTGCTGGACGCCTACTTGCCGCGGCGTACAGCCATATTCCTCGAGCAACTCGGCCTCAGCGAGCTCCTGTCGGCCGGCAACCGGTAGTCTGCCAGGTCAGGACGAATCCCGATTCGGCAACATGGGCGCCAGGCTCGCGGCACCCTTGATGAACTGGCTGACACGATGCTCGCCCGGCAACTCGGCCGTCCGGTGCTCCGCCTCGTTGACCTCTGCCATACGCGCGACAAGCGCAGCCGCATCACGCGCCGCGAGGTCCTGAACGCTCGTAACGCCGCAGCGCCAGAGGAGCTCGCTCCACTGGCCCCCGAGCCCGCGAATTCTCATCAGGTCGGCCATTGTCGCCCAGTTCCGGGCCGTGTTCTCGTCGATCCCGGCGCACTGGCAGACTCTGCGTATGCCGGCATCGGTGCTGCACACTTCGAGCAGTTTTTCCGTCGAGGCGATGCCGTCGGCACGCAGCTGCTTGCCAAAACCCTGGCCAATGCCTTCGATGTCTTCGATCGGCGTTCCCTTGGGGGCCTTGAGTCGTGCGATCTCTTCCTCCAGTTCGGCGATGCGGCGCGCGGTGGAGGGGTCCGCCTTGGCGACGGCGGTCTTCCTTTTGCTCACAAACCAGCCAATCGCCAGGCCCAGCAAGAACGCGACAAGCAGAAACCAGAAGATCTGCAACAACAAATAATCCATTACTAGTCCTCTCGTACTCGGAATTCGATGCGTCGATTTTGTGCCCGGCCTTCTTCCGTCGAATTGTCGGCGACCGGTTGCGAATAGCCGAAGCCGACCGCGGTCAACCGGTCCCGGTCGACGCCCTTGCTGACGAGGTACTCGACGACGACGTCGGCGCGCTCCTGGCTCAGCCGGATGTTGTATTCCCTGTCGCCAACGGAATCCGTGTGGCCGGCCACCCGGACCCTGATATCGGGGCAACTCTCCCCGATCTCGATGATTTCATCGAGTAACTGACGCCCCTCGTCGTGCAATTCGGCGCTGTCGAAATCGAACAGGACACGCTCACCCGGAGCCAGCCGGCGGTTGTACTCGCCCTGGCACGCAGCGGCCTCTTCCGACAGCATCGGCACGTCGAGATTGAGCGAAACGGTATACCCGAGGTTATCGAGCACGGCGAGATTGCCGCGAATCCTCTCCGCCGCCGCCTGGCTGTGCACAATACCCGTCAGCGTCGCCTGGCGGTCCTCGGAGGTGAGGCAGCCAACGTCCAGCCTTGCGAGATTGTCGAGCATCTCCTCGACTAATTCTGAAAACCGGGGCGGAGCATCGGGCCGGGCGCTGAGATTACTGACACTGGTCCTGCGGTGGAACAGCTCGTCTATCCGCGCAGCGATCCGGTCAATCGCGGCCCGCGTGGGTGCGCTGCCTGTCACAGTGACCTGAGATTCGTCGGTACAGATCTCGATGGCATAAGGCTCGGCAACATCGACCGCGTTGGCGACGACCCTGACGCCCCATACGTCCCGTGCCACCCGCTCGACGCGCCCGATATCAGACTCATCAGCCACGCTGCCGGTCAAGGTGACATCCCGGCCATTCGTGGAAACCGTGACGTTGGGAAAGCCGCTATCGGTGACAGCAGCAGCGCTGCGATTCTGGATATCGGCCTGGATCTCGGGTGCCCTTTGTTTTGCACCAAATTGGTACAGTAGCAGCAGGAGAATGATGCCGACGATTATTGCGACGGTACTGCGCATGTGAAGCTCGTTTGGTTTGATGAAAGTCGTTGGTTACTGTGCCCGGTGGGCTGTTCTTCATTCTTGCGGCAGACTACACCAGCCTTATCGGGCGTTCCAACCGTTCAATCGATCCGTCCTGCGACCTTCAGACGAAGCCGCATCCTGCCGCAGGTTCATTAGTTCTTGCAGCATTTACTACAATCCCGGGCTTGGATATTATCCACGGCTGGAAAGCGGAACATCACCGAATATTATTTCAAGGGAAACAAAATGATTACAAGAGCCCCGATACTTGCACTAATCCTGTTTGCAGCGATCTTTGCGACGGCCTGCGAAAAGAAAGGTCCTGCCGAAAAAGCCGGCGAAAAAATCGATAATGCGGTATCCGAAGCGAAAGAAAAGGCGGAAGACGCGGCGGACGAGGTCGAAGAGGCTGTAGAAGAAGCCGCTGACGAAGTGAAGGGCGACTGATCTCGCGGGCAACCCGTCAGCACCCGTTACGCGCGCATCGCTCCCGATCGCGATTGAGTTGCTTCTAAAACGACTACCTGCTGCCGCACTCTGTTTCGGTGGACTTGTCAGCTGGCCGT
The DNA here is from genome assembly GCA_965365575.1 of uncultured Gammaproteobacteria bacterium. Classification (GTDB taxonomy): domain Bacteria; phylum Pseudomonadota; class Gammaproteobacteria; order Steroidobacterales; family Woeseiaceae; genus UBA1847. The sequence continues at coordinate 4,646 of CBDUCE010000012.1, read as the reverse complement.
CCTGGGCCGACGAGTACCCGCCCGGCCCCGGGACCAACCGGGAGTCGGCGGCGTACATGGATGCGACGGAGAACTATCTGCGCGCGATCGATCTGAGCGATAAGGCGCTGGTATTCGAGCGGCTGGGAGGGACGACCGCGACAAACTGGTCACTGGAGCGGGATGGCATGAAGCTCGCTGACCTGAAGTGCACCCAGGGCAACACCAATCATCGAGGTGCCGTAATCGCGTACCGTTTGGGCCGGGAGCTCGATTTCAATATCTACCCGGTGGCGGTCTACAAGCAAGTCGATCGGCGCATTGGCAAGCGCACGATCAGCGAACAATGCGCCCTGAAGGAGTGGGCGAGCGTTCTGACGCAGTATTACTGGACCAATGACACGTTTTCTACGACAGACAGTGTCGACAAGAGGAAACTGGTTAGCGCCCTGCGATGTAACAGCCCGAAGCCGGGGATCGATGAACCATTCACTTACTATGCCCGGTCTGCCTATGGCAATCCCAAACCGACGGGAGCCGGCCAGGTGCGCTACCTGGGAAGTACGACGCTCCTGAAGGCGGTCAAGGATCTCAGCAACATGATGGTCGTCGATACGCTGATCGGCAATGAAGACCGGTTTCCGGGCGGCAATTTGTTCTTCCGTTCGGTATCGACATCCTATGCTGACAGCGAAGATCGGATCGTGTTTGATGATGTGCGGCTGTTTTCGCTCGACAACGAAGCGGCATTCAAGGGCAGTAGCCCCGATACGACCCACAGCGCGAGGGACCTGAAGAAATTCCTGTGGCGCTTTGACGCCGACATGGTCGCTGGGCTACGCCGACTCGCGGAGGATTCGGAACGACTCGGCCGCATAACGGAAAACGACACGCGCCTGGCGGATTTCATCCGTGCCGGAATTCGAATCGTGCTCGAGCAGCATGCCGCGGCAGTGGCGAGTTGCGGTGCAGCGATGGCAGAATTCTAGAGGTTCTCCGGTGAAGGGCAGATTTCTGCGGCTTCGCTGCCGGTTATAGCGAACTCGGCGTAGGGTACGAATTCACGGATACGATGGCGAATGCTTTCGTATCCTTGCTCAGAATTGTGCCCATCCGTATTGCGGTCCCAGTAGCGTACCGCCTCGTCCGCTGACAGTCCGCAGAACTGTCTCAGGATCTTCGCTGCTATGAGCCCCGATGCGTGCCAGCCGTTCCAGCAGTGCAGGTAAACCGGCCCGCGGCTGTTGTCCTTGATCGTTTCGTACACTGTCCTGAGCATGTCGTAGGAATCCTGCTCCTCGGTCGGGTTGCGCTGACGATAGAGCAGTACCTGCGACTCGTTTCGCGGCGAACTGCACCGGGTGATCGGCGGAGCATTTTCAAAATTGGTTGAATACAGGTAGAAGGAGTGCGCGAATCCTTCCTCGCACAGATTGTCCAGTCCGTCGTCCGGCAACGGGTTCCGGTTGTCACGGCTGGCGCTGCGGTGCCACTTGTTGTTGGCTCCGCCGCGGTAGGCAACACCCGTGAGGATCACCCGAAAATTCCGGGTGCCGTAAAGCGCCTCGAGTCCCGTGCCGTGATTGTCCGTAGCCTTCTTGAATACGTCGTCCAGTCCGTATTTTCGGCCGTAATACTGGTCCCGGCCCGCATCCGCGGACGCCGTATCCCTGGCGTCCGACTGGCCGGCATATGCCTGGTGGGCCATAACGCAGGCTGCCACGGCCAGCATACGAAAAGCTGTTGTCATACCGCGGGTGCTCCTGATCTCCCTTCAAGACGAAGCGTGATTCTATAGCAGGCGCTCCGCCGACCCAACACCCCCCGATTGCGCCTGGTTAGCCTTCGATTGCGCAAGATACTAAACTACTGCACGTTACAGACGCGATTGATGGTAGGGCCCGAACATGAAGTGGAAAGGTCGAAGAGAAAGCACAAACGTAGAAGATGCCCGCAATCGCAAAGTGGTCGCTGGCATGGCCGGGGTCGGCGCACTTATTAATTTCGTCAGCAGAGCGTTCGGCATGAAGGGTATTCTCGTACTGGTCGCTATCGGCATCGTCGGTTGGCAAATGGGACTCATCGATCCGGCTGCGCTGATGGGTGGCGGCCAGGTCCGGGAAGTCGAGTACCAGCCGACACCGGAAGAGGAGGAGCGCCTGCGGTTCGTAAAGGTCGTGCTGGCGGACACCGAAGACATCTGGACCCGGGAATTTCAGCGCATCGGCAGGCAGTACTCGGTTCCGGGGCTGGTCTTTTATAAAGGGCAATACCCCACCGGCTGCGGTCTTGGCGACGCGCGCATGGGGCCGTTCTATTGTCCGCTCGATCGAAAGGTGTACATCGACCTCAGTTTTTACGATCAGCTGGAGCGGCAGCTGGATGCCCCGGGTGATTTCGCGCAAGCCTACGTCATTGCGCATGAGATTGGTCATCATGTGCAGAACCTGCTCGGTATCTCCGAGCAGGTGAGCGCGATGCGCGGTCGTCCGGACTACAACCAGTACTCGGTTCGGCTGGAACTGCAGGCAGACTACCTGGCGGGCGTGTGGGCTAACCACAATCAGCGCTACCTCGAGCGGGGTGACATCGAGGAAGCCATGCAGGCTGCCAATCGGATTGGCGATGACGCCATCCAGGCCCGTACACAAGGACGGGTAGTTCCGCACGCATTCACGCACGGCACCTCGGAGCAACGTATGCGCTGGTTCATGCGCGGCCTGGAAAGCGGCCGTCTCGAGGACGGCGACACATTCGAGCTGCCGTACGACAGTCTTTGACTGCCCGCGATCCCGGGGTTCGCGACTCCTCTGCAATCCGTTCGCTGGCCATCGATATCATGTCGACCTGCCTGCTGCCGGCCGGTTGACCGATAACCGGTAAGCTCCGCATACGCTGTCCCGCAGCCGCAAATATGGCGTTGGTGAGTGCCGACGCCATCGGCGGGTAGTCGTCGAACGATACGACCTCGGACCTGGCCGCAAGCGTCCAATTCAGCTAAGGGCGTCACGGTCCGGGAAGCCCACATAGGGCATAATTTGTGGCTGTGATGAGTAAGCCGGCCCCGACAACCCGTCCCGACGAAGACCGCCCGTGGCGGCCCGATCTAGTCTATTCCATCCTGCTCCTGGGTTCGGCAGTCGTTGCCGTGGCGATAGCGGCGGCGGATACCGGGCTGCTGGCAGGAGAATACGGCCTGGGTGCGGCCGGGTTCTTCCTGGTATTCGGCGTGTTTTCCATCGCGACCGGGTTTCCGCACCCGGTGTTTGGCCACGTATCCTTCGATCGGATTGCCCAGGTCATGAGCATCCTGGTACTGGGGCCGGTCGACGCGGCATGGGTAAACGGCCTGGCGTCGCTGATTTATCCCTGGCAACGGCTGCGTCTCGGCGTGTCGCTGCGGCTGGTCATCACGGCTTCTCTGCACAACGCGGGGCTCATGGTGTTCGTGATACTCGGCAGCGGGTTGCTGTATGAGTATTTCGGCGGCGCAATCCCTGTTACCGCGCTCGATCTCGGTGCGGGCCTGCTCCTGCTCGTGCTTGTCGTCAGCATGCAGGCTATCAACGACCTCGGCATGATGCTCATGCTCTACCTGCGGGACACGGATCCACGCCTCATCTTCAACCGCTTCACGACCGTAGTCGAATTCGTCTCGGGTGCGGCGGGCATCGTGCTTGCAATCGCGTTCACCGGTCAGTCAATGCCGTATTTCGTGATACTGCTGGCGGTGCTTGCTGCGGGCATGCTCGTCATAATGAAATACGCGCTGATGCGCGTGCGTCTCGAGAAGCTCGTCGACGAGCGTACCGAAGAGCTCAGAGTCCAGGCGGAGGAGTTCGAGCGGCAGGCCACGCACGACAAGCTGACCGGGCTGCCCAACCGGCGCCACGCAGACAGTTACCTGCAACAACAGGTCGATCTTGCGCAACGCAGCAGGCGAACCGGTACGCTCGCGCTTGCCGACGTCGACCATTTCAAACGCATCAACGACGGCTACTCGCATGCGATCGGCGACGACGTACTCGTGCGGGTCGCCGGGATACTGCGAGAGGGCTGCCGCAAGACCGACTTCGTCGCACGTTATGGTGGTGAGGAGTTCATGTTTTACTTTCCCGACACCGGGGTAAACCGTGCGCTACAGGTCTGCAGCGAATTGCGCCAGGCGGTGCAGGGCGCGGACTGGTCGGACATCGCGCCGAAATTCACCGTAACCATCAGCTTCGGGCTCGCCGAAATCAGGGACGACACACACTCGAGGGCCATCCTCGACGAAGCCGATACGCGCCTTTACCGCGCCAAGCGGGAAGGCCGCAATCGCGTCATTGCGGCATGAAGAAAGTGTTGGTGTACATCCCCGTGGTGCTGAGCATCCTCGTGCTCGGCGCACATTTCCTGCGTTACGGGAATTCGATCGGCGTATTTGCGGCGCTTGTCCTCATAGCGATGCTGTTTCTTCGCCGACCCTGGGTCGCGCGGCTTATGCAGATCATTCTCGTGCTGGGCGCGCTCGAATGGCTGCGCACGATGTACGAGCTCGGACATATACGTGCTCTGCACGGCCAGCCATACGGGCGCATGCTCGTTATTCTCGGCATCGTCGCCGCGGTGACTGTTTGCTCGGCCCTGCTGTTTCAGTCCAAGACGTTGAAAAAGATCTACCGGCT
>CBDUCE010000011.1:0-29331 GCA_965365575.1 uncultured Gammaproteobacteria bacterium | reverse complement strand
CGACAGCGCCACTCTGGTCCTCCGCAGTTCCACAGACTTCATGGCACGTGCTGTCGCCGGCATACCTTGACTACACATCCTTGTAGACGCCCGCAACAGCCGGTGCGTTGCATCCATTGGACATAACCCGGGAAATTTGGCTAACGAGAAATGTGCAGTGTTCAGAACGTCCGCAGCACGCCCAGCGTAATCAGGTTCCGTTCGTAGGAAAATTCGGGGTCAGTAGAGTCGTTGTCGGAATACTGGAACTGCAGCGCGAGTAGCCATCGAGTCGCCATGCTGCGGGTCAGCGCGGCGGTAATCGTTGTGAGGTCCTCCGTCCGGGGCACCGTCAGGTCGTCATAGTCGCTGCTTCGAAACGCGATCCCGGCCTCGACGCCCCAGCCGTCGCCGGGCTGAAAGCGGTAATCTGCGTGCAGCCGCTTGCGTGTCGGCGATACGCCGGGATCGAGGCGGTCGTTGGTTTCGAGACCGGCGCGCAAGATGACGGAATGGCTTGCACGGTCCCACCGGTAGCGCAGGTCGGTCCTCTGCCGGGAGCCGGCGATGCCCGCAAAATCCGGGTCGTCCTCGACGATGTCGTCGTAGCCGTAGCGCAGGTCGATCGAGGCTTCGTCGTTCAGATAATGCACGGCACGGGCACTCAACGCTGTTTCGCGTTCGAAACCGGAGCCGCCCAAGGTGCCGTAGACGAAGTGGGCACCGGCCTCGAGCCACCAGTTGCGCGGGCTCCACGCGTAGAGTCCGCCGAGCCGGAACTCCGACTGGTCGAAATCGTCCGCATCGGTATAGGCGACCGCATACACGCTGCCGTCGAGCCATAGCCCGCCCAATCCGGGCGGGGCTACGCTCAACGACGCGAAGCCGTCGGCCATCGGGCTTTCCGATGTGACACCGGCCGGCAGCCCGAGACTGTCGCGGAGTGCGACGTTGTCATCGTGACCTGCCCGCAGCGCCAGTGCGCCGTACCAGGTTGATGACTCTTGTGGCTCCGGTTCCGGCTCCGGCTCCAGCTCCCTGAGCATTGCGGTGGCCATCGATTGCAGGGTTTCGTCGCCCGCGCTCATCTCCCAGGCGGCGACAAAATGGTCTTTGGCAGTGGCGGGGTCACCGATCCGACGTTCGACGAGGCCGAGGTTGTACTCCGCGAGGCCTCGCATGTCGGGGTAATTGCCGGCGATGTGGCGGAACGTCGTCCTGGCCTCATCAAACCGCGACAGCTTGAACTGGCAGACCCCGATGTTGTAGTGAACAGCGACGCCCTCCTGGCCGGCATCGCGGGCCATCTCGAAGAATAACAGGGCGGATTCGTAGTTCCCCCCTGCAAAGGCCTGCTGGCCGGACGCCCAGTCCTCGGCGATATCCGCGGCGGCGGGGGGCGCGAATGCATGGCACAGCAGCAACGCTGCGAGAACGGTGAGTCGTCGGAGGACCATGCGTGACCGGGAGACCCCGTTTTTCCAAAAATATCAGTGATGTAAATAGCAAAAGAGCCCCACGCCGGGTAGTGCGAGGGGCTCACAGTGTGACTGATATCACGGTTCCTGCAGGGGGCAGGACCCTGGTGCACATTGGTACTCAGGGTTAGGGTCGGCCGGGGTTATCCGGGCGGCCGGGGTTGTCAGGACGGCCCGGCGGGTCGGGGCGGTCCTTGGAGCGGCCGCGATTTTCGCGCGCTTCTTTGGCTTTTTCAGACATCTCCGCACCGCGTTCGCGCGCTGCATCGGCTTTCGACAGCCCCTTGTCGCGCTTGTCGAGCCGCTCGTTCGCCTTGTCGTGGCCATTCTTTGCGTTTTCGACGGTGGCGATCTGGTCGTCACCCTCGACGCGCAGGTGATCCGGCAAGGTGATCTTCTTGGTCACAGCGTTCGGCAATTCGGCCTCTGCCGTGCCCATGAGTCGTATGGTGGCCTCGGCGTCGTCGCCGGCCGCCCAGGCGCCTGTACTGATACCTATCAGTATCATCGCCGCAATTGAGACCTTGATCTTCATCTGACTCATCCAGAATTCTTGCTGTCGCCCTGTCCAACTAACCAAACGCTCGAATCCGTCCAGCCGTTGCCGGTTCGTTACATAATCAGCCGTCGAGTTTCAGCTGCACGACAAAAATCTGTTCGCTGTCCGGGTGGCTCAGCCTCACCACCATCTGTCCGCCGCGTTCGCCAACGGCGCGGACCGGTAGCGTAAGCTGGTTGACGCCGGGTTCGAGATCGTCGATCCAGCTGAGTTCGTGCCGGTCGACAAAGCCATCGACTTCCACGTCGCCCGACAAAAGGATGCTGATCTTCGCGTCGCGCAGCGGCCTGTCCGCCTCGATCGCGATATTCATCGGCCGCACTTCATTGGACGAGACGTAGAACTCGGCCGCGATGGGCGTCTCGACGCCCGGGCTCATCAAGAGACGCAGCGCGAGCGTAACCGCCAGAAGGGATGCAGCGATTGCTCCGCTGAACCCGGCTCCGAGCCAGAATCCCCGCCGGGACGCCTGCTGGTGCGGGTCGTAGCTGGTCTTGCTCATCACGCGGTTGAACACGCGTTCCGAACCCGGGACCGTTGCCTGGTCACGAACGACCAGCATGGCACGCACGCCTCGCAGGGCATCGGCACAATCCTCGCAGATCGCCACGTGATTCATGCATGCGGTTCTCTCGTCACTTTGCAGCGAACCTTCCGCAAGCGCCTTGATCTGTTCGACTACTGATTCACATTTCATTTCTTGCCACCGACTACGGTCAGCACCGGTTTGTGGATATCCTGGTTGGACAGCAGTCGACCGAGCCGGGATCGCGTCCTGTGCAAACGGGACTTCAGCGTTCCTTCGGGCAATCCGGTTACCTGCCGCAGTTCCTCCAGCGAAAATCCCTCTATGTCGTGCAATGCCAGGAGGCTCGACGCCTCGTGGCCCAAAATCTCCATGGCCCGGAATATCGTCTCGAGACGCTTGTCCCGCTCGACGATATCGTCCGGTCTCGATCCCACCCGCTCCATAAAATCGGGGTCGTTCGAATCGGCCCCGGTGTCCGCCATGTCTACCGGCGAACGCTCACGAGACCGCTGAATGTCGATGAACCGGTGGTACAGGGTCTTCAGCAGCCACGCACGCTGGAACTCGATTTTCTCCAGTTTGTCGATGTGCATGTGCGCTTTCAGACACACGTCCTGTACCAGGTCTTCTGCGTCCGCTGCACTTCGCGTCATCCTTTGCGCAGCGATGAACAGCGCATCGAAATGAGGCCGCATCAGCTCGGTGAAGCGGTTCTTTTCAGAGCCGAGCCATTTCACGATGACTGTCCTCGGCCGAGCTGAAGTCCGAATTTGGTAAAGGCCTACTATTCATAACGATCGTCTGCGTGCACGGGTTGCCCTTTTCTTACATAACAAGAGCGCTTTTCTGTGTGTTGCCGCACATTACCAGTCTTCAAACGGCCAGACGTTGCTGTGCGTCAAAAAGTGCGATATTCGCCACCGAAGAACACCAAAGGCAGGCCTTCGCTTGCCGTATGCGCTTCGACTTCACCGACGATGATGTGGTGATCACCACCCTCATGAATCTCGTGCGTCCTGCAGTCGAATCGGGCCAGCACCCCCGGCAGGATCGGTACGTTCTGCCCCGAAATCGTGTGCTCGATGCCGTTGTAACGGGTGTGGTCCGTCCGGGCGAAATGCTCGGCAATGTCCTGTTGCTTGGCCGAGAGAACGTGGACGGCGAAATATTCGGCGCCAAGGTAGGCTTTGAGCGAATTGGATACCTTGGCGATGTTCCACAGTAGCAGCGGCGGATCCAGCGACACGGAGCTGAAGCTGTTGGCCGTTATCCCGCAGGGGCGGCCGCCAGGTGCGCAGCAGGTCACCACGGTCACGCCGGTTGCGAAGCGGCCGAGGCTGCGGCGAAGCGCGAGTTCCGATTCGATATCCATGGTGAACGCCGCAGTATGCGGTGCCCTCGACGCGCCGGCAAGGCAAAAAAGAGCCCCCGCTACCCGTCGGGTAGCGGGGGCGAGCCAGTCGGGTAAGGCCTAGCGGGGGAACTATCGGTCCTTACACCAAAGCTACGGCTCCAACAGGTAGACGCCAAGCTTGAACGCCGTAAAGACGTTGCTGTCCACGTCGTATTGACCTCTCGCAAACATCGAGCGTGCGCTCGTCGCGCCGTCCAGACTCGACACCAGGTCGTCGGCAAATTCTGCGAAGTCTGAGTATTGCCGCAGGCTGTCGGCCGTCTTGATGACATACAGCGTGCGGCCGGAGTCCGGCGGTGCGATCGTCGTGCCGAATTCGAGCGCCTTCAGGTCGATCAGCACCGTGCCTTGCTTGATGTAATGCCGTACGTCGATGGCGGGATTCCGGTTGTCCAGAACCAGGCCGTCAGCACCCATGCTCAGGAACGGAGCGATCGTGCCGTCCGAGCCCCAGCCAACGCCCAGTGCGCTGCGTACTTCCGTGAAGTCGATCGCCGTGCGGCCATTGAAGTCCGGCGGTGCCACGCCGAAGGCCTCGGGGAAACCGCGTACCGCGATCGGTTTGCCAGCAGAGAAGTCAGCGAGCGTCAGGTTGCCCGTCGCGACCTCGTAATTGCCGGGGTCCGCGTCCAGGTCGGGTGAGGCGCCCGTGCCGCCGAAGTCGAAGATGTCTGCGCGGCGGCGATCAATCGCCTGTAACGCGATGTCCACCTGGCCGGCCACGACGCTGTTGACGATGCCGCTCAGGTGCGTCACGTGCATGCGCACGGCGCCCGCGGTCGCGTCGAACAGGATCTGCGGCGAGGTCGCGTCGGTGGCGGCGGGCATCGCGTCCGGCCCGCTGCCGCGGATCGTCACGCGCTGTCCGATCGAGATCGCTTCGATGCCGGGATCGGCCAGCCGATCGCCATCCTTGAAGACTTTTGTATCGGGTCCCACCTGCACGAGCACATCGTCGTGAAAATGCGCGCGGCGGTCGTGCGGGATGATTGTCGCGCCCCGCACGGTGAGAATATCGCCGACGCGGGCGATGACGTTGCCGACGACGGCATCCCGTCCTGCTCCCGGGACGCTGGAGCCAGCGAGCACGATTGCAGCCGTAAATTGCCGTTCGGTTACGTCGAGCCTGCCGCCGGCCACGGTTGGCGTACCACGGCCGGATGCCGCAAGCGCCTGCAGCCCGTCGGTGCCGAAGTACGACTCGCCGTTGATCTCGAACTCCGTATCGTCGTTCGTCTGCACGGCCATGCGTCCAAAATTGCCGTCCCGATGATGGAACGGGCGCAGCGCGACGACGTATTCACTGGCTGCCTCGTCGACCTCGAGCAGCGGTCCGCGCACACGCGTCTCTTTCTCGTCGACCGGCGTCACTTCCGCGACGACGAAGGGCTCGGCCGCCGCGGTCGCCGGCGTCGGCTCGATATCGACGACGTGAGAAGCGGCGAGGTCGAAGTCGAGCTGCAGCAGCGAGGCCAGCCCGCGGCGCACGGTCAACGGGTCTCGATTGGACAGCCTGATCCGGAGTTCAGCCTGTTGGAGGGGGGTACCCTCCTGGTCCGTCACCACGGCCTCTTTCGAGCCGTCTCCCACAGCGACGAATACCTCGGCATCCGAGTAGTCAAAGCGGATCGTGCCGGCAACGTAGGTCGCGGGCGGCACGGCGGCCACGGTCACGAGTTCGGTCAGGTCGACGTAATCCGTGAAGTTGATGCGGGTTCCGCGTGGCAGGGTCTCGACCACGCGGCCGTTCGCCGTTTCCAGCGTCAGCGACACGACATCGACCGTGTAATTGAGGAAATCGCCATCCGCGTCGGTGAACGAGACGATCACGGAACCGCATTCGGCAACCGTGCCGGCGTCCGCCGGATCACACGAGCCCAGCGGCTCCGCGCCGGACGTTGCGGTGCTCGCACCGCCGCCGCAGGCGCCCAGGACGAGCGCGACGAGTACCGCGGCTGTCCGGGTGGCTGCATTCCTTGCACCTGACAGTCCAGGCATACCGATTACTGGCAAGTTCATGAGTATCTCCCTGTTCGTGAACTGTGTTTGTCAGAGGTATTAACGGGCCAGCGGCGCTGCGGTTGACCTGAACAATTTAAGGTCACAAAAGTCAGGAACTTATCTTGTATTCCTGCGGTGACATGTCAAAATGCGCCTATCCATGGGGAACCCGTCCGACACCACGACCACACCGGGAATCCGGCACCGTCGACCGCGTGCCGGAGAACGCACTCGTGGCACCGTCGACGCGTTGCAGACCAAGATCGCCGTCGATCTCCAGAATCTCGAAGGCGCCAGCCGTGACAAGATGTTGCAGGCAAACATCGCCGAGCTGCCCGATGCGTGCGGCTGCGATAGCGCGTTCCTGGCGCTGATTTCGGAGGATGGCCGCAACTTCGAACCGGTATTCGCCGGCAAGACGGGCTTCGCTCAGTGCACGCCCGAGGTTCTCGGCGGGGAGCGCCTCGACGACTGGCCCTGGCTGGTGAGCCGGCTCGGGCACCTCAAGGTCATCGAAATCGACGATACGGCGTCAGGCCCTGCAGCGGCGGAGGCCGAGTTCGGCCGCCTCGTCGAACTGCATATCGGTTCTGCACTGATCATCGGCTTCTCGGTTCACGGCGAGGTGGCCGGATTCCTGGCGCTCGCCAACGAACACGGTGCTACGGGCTGGGACGCCAACGTTCACCTGCTCGTCAAGCTAATGGGCGCGTCCCTGGCCACGGGCCTCGAGCGGCTGCGCGACCATGAGGTTCTCTGCGAACTGCAGGAGCGCAACGAGCTGATTTCGATGACCGCGAACGACGGCATCTGGGATTTCGATGGGCTGACCAAGCGTGTCGACCTGTCGCGCCGCTGGAAGAAGATGCTCGGCTACGACGAGGACGACGAGGACGTGCTGCTCGACTGGTACCATCTCGTGCACCCGGACGACATGGCGCGCGTGCAGTCCCGCATGCGCGAACACCTCGAGGGCAAGACGCCGTTTTTCGAGTCCATGCACCGCATGAAGCACCAGTCCGGCGACTGGCGGTGGATGTCAAGCCGGGCAAAGGCGGTGCTTGACAACAACGGCCGCTTGCTGCGCCTGCTCGGCGCCGAAGTGGATATTACCGAGCGCAAGCTCTACGAGGAGGCGCTGTTCCGGCAGAAGGAAAGCGCGCAGATCACGCTCCAGTCCATCGGTGACGGCGTGATTACGACCGATGCCGGTGGCAACGTCGAGTACGTCAATCCCGTCGCCGAGGAACTTACCGGCTGGAAGGTCGACGATGCCAGCGGGCGTCCCATCGACGAAATCTTCCGCGGATTTCACGAGGAGACCTGCGAACCTCTCGAGAATCCTCTCGCGGTGTCGATTCGGCGCGACCGGGCCATCAAGTCGGTGCGCCCCACGCTGCTCATACGCCGCGACGGCAACGAGCTTTATATCGAGAGCACGGCGTCCCCCATTCGCGACGGCAAGGGCGTCGTGACGGGCGGTGTCCTCGTCTTCCACGACGTCAGCGAGTCGCGCGAACTCAATCGTCGCCTCAGCTATCACGCCAGCCACGACATTCTCACGGGACTCGTCAACCGGCGCGAGTTCGAGAGCCGTCTCGAGCGCGCACTGAAGAGTGCCAGGGCGCGCGAGACGGCTTATGCGCTCCTGTACCTGGACCTGGACCAGTTCAAGATCGTCAACGATTCCTGCGGACACAGCGCCGGCGACACCTTGCTGCATCAGCTCGGCAATCTTCTCAAGGCCAAGATCCGCTGGCGCGATACCCTGGCGCGGCTGGGCGGTGACGAATTCGGCGTGCTCCTGGAGAGCTGCAATCTCGATGAGGCACTGCAGACCGCCGAGGACCTGCGTGCGGCCATCGGCGACTACAAGTTCATGTGGGACGACCGTGCTTTCCGCCTCGGCGTGAGTATCGGTGTTGTGCCGATTACTGCCGACAACGAGGACGTTGCCGCTTTGCTGAGCGCCGCGGACAGCGCCTGCGCCGCCGCGAAGGAAGCCGGACGCAACCGTATCCACAGCTTCCAGGAGAACGATATCGACCTGATGCGCCGGCGCCGCGAGATGCAGTGGGCCGCACGTATCAACAACGCGCTCGAGGAAAATCGCTTCGAGCTGTTCCGCCAGACGATCATGCCGTTGCAGAAGGAAGAAGACGGGGCGCATTACGAGATTCTCCTGAGGATGCGCGACGAGAACGGCGGTGTCATCTCGCCGGGCCTGTTCATTGGTGCAGCCGAACGCTACAACCTCACGCCCGCCATCGACCGCTGGGTTATCCGGCAGGCGTTCCGCTGGCTGGTCTCGGAGGCCGATGAGCGTGAGCGGCTCATGCTGTGCTCAATCAACCTCTCCGGGCAAAGCCTCGGCGACGAAAAATTCCTGCCGTTCGTCATCGAGCAGTTCCAGATGTCGGGGCTCGACGCGACCAAGATCTGCTTCGAGATCACGGAACACGCGGCGGTCGCCAGCTATTCCCAGGCCGTTCGCTTCATCAATGCGCTCAAGGAACTCGGTTGCAAGTTCGCCCTGGACGATTTCGGCGAAGGCATGTCGTCGTTCGGCTACCTGAAGCACTTACCCGTGGACTTTCTCAAGATCGAAGGTGGATTCGTCAAGGAGATGCTGCATGATCCGATCGACCGCGAAATGGTACGTTCGATTAATGAAATCGGGCACCTTACCGGCAAACAGACCATTGCCGAGTTTGCGGAAAACGAGGACATCATCACGATGCTCAGGGGTATGGGCGTCGACTACGCACAGGGTTACGGCGTATCAGAGCCCAAACGCGTAAGCAACGCCGCCGCATACACGGAAGCCCCCGGCGACCTGTGACACACCTGCTAGTCGATGCGAAACAGCATCGACAGGTCGACGGCGCGGACGTTCTTGGTGATCGCACCTGTTGATATGTAATTCACGCCGGTCTCCGCGATGTCGCGGATCGTGTCGAGACTGACGTTGCCCGACGCCTCGAGCTCCGCCGCGACGTAGCCGTATTCGGCATTGATCGACACAGCCTCGCGCAGGTCGGCAAGCGAGAAGTTATCGAGCAGGATCCGCCCGGCGCCGGCGTCGAGCGCCTCCCGCAGCTCGCCGAGCGACTCGACCTCGACTTCGACCAGGACATCGTCCGCAGCGCCCTGCGCACGCCGCAGCGCCTCGGCAATGCCGCCGGCACTCCGGATGTGGTTCTCCTTGATCAGTATGGCGTCGTACAGCCCCGCTCGATGATTCTCTCCGCCGCCACAACGCACGGCGTATTTCTGCGCCAGCCTGAGGCCGGGCAGGGTCTTGCGCGTGTCGAGAACCCGGGCCGGCGTGCCGGCGACAGCGGCCACATACTCGGCGGTCACCGTCGCCGTTGCCGACAAGGTCTGCAGGAAATTGAGCGCGGTGCGTTCGCCGGTCAGCAGGGCGCGCGCGGGGCCGACAAGCTTGCAGATAACGTCGTCCGCTTCGGCGCGCTGTCCGTCCTCGATGTACCAGTCGACCTGGATTCGTTCGTCGAGCTGCCCAAACACCTCGGCCGCCCAGTGATGGCCTGCGAGCACCAGCAATTCACGGGCAATGATACTGGCGCCGACGACCTCGTCCTCGTCGATCAGCGCTGCCGTCAGGTCGCCACTGCCGATATCCTCGGCGAGCGCGGCAGCGACGGTCGGTCCGAGGCTTTGCCGCTCGGCGTCCGCGAGAGATACCAACGGCGGCAATTACAGAAAGAAGCCGCCGTGACCGTAGCCGACCATGCTCATCAGCATCGGAAAAGACAGCATCGTGTTCGTTCGCGAGGCGAGAAGTGCGACGCGCTTGGCTTTCGCCACTTCGTCGGCGCTGGCTTCGACGAGGCCGAGCACCTTCTTCTGGTTCGGCCAGATGAGCACCCAGACATTGAACAGCATGATCGTTCCCAGCCAGGCGCCGACACCGATGACCATCGCCTGGGTATTCAGCGAATCGCCCAGCATTCCGAGCGTAAAGGCGTCCGCGAAGATCCGGTAATGTCCGAGCGCAGCCGCGCCGGACAGCCAGGTCAGCAAAGCGCCCCAGCGAAACCACCAGAGCGCGCGCGGTGCCACGTATTTCGTGATGCCGGCGCCACCCGGTCCACCTTCGTCCGCGACGGCGTCTGCCAGCGCCGGGACCTGGACGAAATTGAAGTAATACAGCAGCCCGATCCAGGTAATGCCCGCGAGCACGTGGATCCAGACGATGAAGCTGACGGCGTTGAAAGCGATGCCGACGGTGGCGGCCGCAATGACGATGGCCAGTACAATGCCAGCAGTGATCGTGCCGGCGACGGTGTTCAGGGGATTCATGGTTCGCTGCTCCCGGAGTCTTTATCGTTTTTCGTATCGATGCGAATTTGAATAGTGGCGCGTCTGCGCACGCGGTATTATAAGAGACTGCCTTGTGAAAAAGATAATCATTATTATATGCGACTATTGATCATTATACTGAGCCTGATGGCGGCATCGGGCTGCACGAGCATGTTGCTCGGCGCCGACGTGGCGCCGGCAGAGCAGCGCGACACAGACGAGGACGAGAGGTCCAAGAAGGATGAGTAACGTGGACGTAAACAAGAGAATCGAGGAACAGCTGAAATCGCACGACATTCTGCTGTACATGAAAGGCACGCCGGATTTTCCGCAGTGCGGCTTTTCCGGGCAGGCTGTTGCGGCACTGAATGCCATCGGCAAGCCGTATGCTTTCGTCAATATTTTCGAAGATGAAGAGGTCCGCCAGGGACTGAAAGAGTATTCGAACTGGCCGACGTTTCCGCAGCTCTACGTGAAAGGGGAACTGATCGGGGGTAGCGACATCGTCGTCGAGATGTACCACTCCGGCGAGCTCAAGGAGTTGCTCGAGGGCGCAGCGGCCTAGTCACTGTCCCCTGACGGCTTCGAACACCGGTCGGAACCGGTTCACGATTTCGCAGAATACGTCGGCCGTGATTTCGGCGTCGTAGGCCGCGGAGTGTGCCGACTCTTCGTCGAATTCCAGGCCCGCGGCCTTGACGGCGCGCGACAGCACGGTCTGGCCGAAGGCGACGCCGCAGAGCGTCGCCGTGTCGAAGCTCGAAAACGGGTGAAAAGGGTTTCTCTTGATTGCGGACCGGTCGATGGCCTCGTTGATAAAGCCGAGGTCGAACGCCGAGTTGTGACCCACCAGGATCGCCCGGGTGCAACTGGCCTCGCGAATCGCGCGCCGCACCTCGCGGAATACGCGCTGCAGGGCGTCACGCTCGTCGATGGCCGGCCGCAGCGGGTGTTCCGGATCGATGCCGTTGACCGCAAGCGACGCAGGATCCATGTTGGCGCCTTCGAACGGCTTAACGTGGTAACGAAACGTCTCGTCGCGACGTAGCTTTCCCTGCTCGTCGAACGTCAGAAGCACGGCGGCGATTTCCAGCAGCGCATCCGTCCTGGCGTTGAAACCGCCCGTTTCGACGTCCACCACGACGGGCAGAAAGCCGCGGAAGCGGTCCGCCATTTTCACGCCAGGCGCCACTCAGTCGGCCGGTTCGAGGATCTTCTCGTCCAGGACCAGGCTCATCGTGTAGCGGACCCCGAAGCCGGTCACTTCAGTGGGCACGTGGCCGAGCCCCCCTTTGTGTTTGCTGGCCGAGAGGTCCATGTGGATCCACGGAACATCGTCTTCGATGAATTCCCCCAGGAAACTGCCGGCGAGTATATGATCGCCGGTGCCTTTCACCGAGCACTGCTGCAGGTCGGCAACATCACTCTTGAGATCTTCGAGGAATTCCTTGCCGATCGGGAAGGGCCAGACGCGTTCGCCGCAGTGTTGCCCTGTACGCTTGAGGCGCGGGTGCCAGTTCGGCCGGTTCGTAAATACGCCGCAATAGCGGGTCGTAATGGCATTGACGCACGAACCCGTCAGCGTGGCGTAATCGACGATCAGCCCCGGCGCGTCACGGCTGGCAAAGACCAGGGTGTCCGCGAGCGCCATGCGGCCCTCGGCGTCGGTGTGTATGGTCTGGATCGTCTTGCCGTTCGCCGCGACGATGAGGTCCTGGGACTTGTAGGCAGTGGGACCGCTGCGGTTCTCCGTGATGGCCAGCCAGCAATCCGCGGCGAGCGGCAGTTGCAGCTCAGTGAGGGCGAGGAAGGTACCGAGCGCCACTGCGCTGCCCTGCATGTCGCCGTGCATGTCGAGCATCGCCTGGAACGGTTTGAGGTTGGTGCCGCCGGTGTCGAAGATGATGCCTTTTCCGACGAGGCTCAGATCGGCTTTGGCGGAGGCGGTGCCGGGGCGGTGGCGCAGGCGTATGATCGACGCGCTGTCGTCGCCATTGCCCTGGGCGACGGCGAGAAACGCGCCGGCGCCCATCTTCTCGAGTTCCTTCACCGAGTAGCGCTTGTATTGCCAGCCGCGGTGCTTCGCGATTTCTCGCACGAGGTCCGCGTACCCGGCGGCATCGAGCTTGTTGGGCGGCATGGCCGTCAGCCAACGTGCGAGGTTGTTGCCGTCGGCTTCGGCCCGCACGCGATCCAGGTCGAGCTTCTCGGCGAGCCCCACGATGCGGATGCTGCGGATCTTGTCGGATGGCGGGTCACTCTTGAATGCCGGCAGCCGAAACGCAGCGGCGAGCGTGGCCGAGACGACGTTCTTCAAGATCGCCGCCGCGGCGGCATCGTCGAATCCTACGACGGCAATGCCGAGGCTGCCGGCTTTCTCGGCGATCGCGCTGGCGACGAGTTTGCGCGCGAGAGTCAGTTGTTCGAACGTGTCGGCGCCGGCCGTCAGGGTCGCGCCGGCCACCAGCGTCTGCTTCTTGTTGCGAAGGCGTGTGTACAGTGCGGGAACGGCTTCGTTACCGCGCCGTCGCATGGCGGCCTTCAGTTTCTGACCCTCGGGCAGGCTTTTCCACACGGTCGCCGGGACTCTCCCGGGTAGTATCAGAAGTAACTGGTCCAGGGGTTCTAGTTGTTTCGCTGTTATGCGTCCAAGTTGCTGATAAATATTAATTTCTTTGGAGTCAGGATAAAGTGGGTGCATACGAATGTAATCCCTGCCTTGAGCTTGACCGTCACCGCGCAAACCCGGAACATCGCACTTGAGAATAATTTGTATTGCGAAGCCTGACGCGATCGAGCGGTGATCCTAGCAGGACACCTCGTAATATTCACGCACTGCTTCTGTCCCGGTCATGCGCGACGTCGGGGCCGGCAACAATGGACGACACATGACCAAGTTCAACCCGTATGACGACATCGATCCGGTAGAAACGAACGAGTGGATGGAGTCGATCGACTCCGTGCTCACTCACCACGGGCCCGAGCGGGCGCACTTCCTGTTGAACCGCATGATCGACTTCGCGCGCCGCTCCGGGGCGTACCTGCCGTATTCACCCAATACGGCCTACGTCAATACGATTGCGCCGGGCCGGCAGCCCGAGTACCCGGGTGATCGCGCGCTCGAGCGCCGTATCGAGGCCTACCTCCGCTGGAACGCCATGGCAATGGTCGTGCGCGCAAACCGCATCAGCACCGAGTACGGCGGGCACCTGTCCAGCTATGCCTCGTCGGCCACGATGTACGAAGTCGGTTTCAACCATTTCTGGCGCGGCGGTAACTCCGGGCACAGCGGCGACATGATTTTCGTGCAGGGCCATTCGTCGCCCGGCATCTACGCGCGCGCGTTCCTCGAAGGGCGACTCAGTGAGGAGCAACTCGCACGATTCCGGCGCGAAGTCGGCGGCGGTGGGCTGTCGTCATATCCGCATCCTTGGCTGATGCCGGATTTCTGGCAGTTTCCCACCGTGTCCATGGGGCTCGGACCGATGATGGCCATCTACCAGGCGCGTTTCATGCGGTACATGGAGCATCGCGGCCTGATGGAGCCGACCGACCGCAAGGTCTGGGCGTTCCTCGGCGACGGCGAAATGGACGAACCGGAATCCATGGGCGCTATCACGATGCCGGTGCGGGAGGGGCTCGACAACCTCGTGTTCGTCGTCAACTGCAACCTGCAGCGCCTCGACGGCCCCGTGCGCGGCAACGGCAAGATCATCCAGGAACTCGAGGCGGCTTTCGGCGGTGCCGGCTGGAACGTCATCAAGGTCATCTGGGGCTCGCGCTGGGACCCCCTGCTCGCCGAGGACCACTCGGGCAAGCTCCGGCGCCTGATGGATGAAACCGTCGATGGCGAGTACCAGGTCTACAAGGCCCGTGACGGGGCCTACGTCCGCGAGAAGTTTTTCGGCAAGCACCCGGAGACCGCCGAAATGGTCGCCAACATGTCCGACGAGGAGGTCTGGCGCCTCAATCGCGGCGGACACGACTACCGCAAGATCTACGCCGCCTACCATGCGGCGGTGCGGCACACGGGACAGCCCACCATCATCCTCGCCAAGACCGTGAAAGGCTTCGGACTCGGCCAGGCGGGTGAGGGCCAGAACGTCGCGCACCAGCAAAAGAAGATGGATGTGGATGCGCTGCGGGCTTTCCGCGACCGCTTCAACATTCCGATAGCCGACAAGAATCTCGACGAGGTTCCGTTTTATCGGCCTGCCGAGGACAGCGAGGAACTCGAATATCTGCATGAACGCCGCAAGGCGCTGGGCGGCTACCTGCCGGCGCGGCGGACGACGGGACCATCGCTGCCGGTGCCGGCGCTCGAATTGTTCAAGACACAGCTGGACGGTACCGGCGAGCGCGAGATATCGACGACGATGGCGTTCGTGCGGATGCTGACGGCGCTTACGCGCGACAAGCAGATCGGCAAGCACATCGTGCCCATCGTCCCCGACGAGGCACGCACCTTCGGCATGGAAGGCATGTTCCGGCAGATCGGCATCTATGCTTCCAAGGGGCAGCTCTACGAGCCCGAGGATGCCGGCGAGCTGATGTATTACCGCGAGGACGCGTCCGGCCAGATTCTCGAGGAAGGCATCAACGAGGCAGGGGCGATGAGTTCCTGGACCGCGGCGGCCACCGCCTACTCGAACCACAACGTGCAGATGGTGCCGTTCTATATTTACTACTCGATGTTCGGCTTCCAGCGCATCGGCGACTTTGCCTGGGCTGCCGGCGACATGCAGGCGAGGGGCTTCCTGATCGGCGCGACCGCCGGGCGCACGACGCTCGCGGGCGAGGGATTGCAGCATCAGGACGGCCACAGCCTCGTGGCCGCGTCGACGATTCCCAATTGCCGTTCCTACGATCCGACCTACGCCTACGAGCTGGCGGTCATCGTGCAGGACGGGCTGCGGCGCATGATCGGGGAGCAGGAGAACATCTTCTATTACATCACCTGCATGAACGAGAACTACCCGCACCCGGCCATGCCGTCCGGCGTGGAGGAGGGCATCCTCAAGGGCATGTACCTGCTGCATGTCGGCAGCCAGGGCAAGGTCCGGGCTCAGCTCATGGGTTCCGGTACGATCCTGCGCGAGGTTCTCGCGGCGGCCGAGCTGCTGGCGAAGGACTTCCGCATTCCGGTCGATGTCTGGTCGGTGACGAGCTTCAACGAACTGCGCCGCGAAGCGCTCGAGGTCGAGCGTTGGAACCAGCTGCACCCGGACGAGGAACCCCGCAGGAACTATATCGAGCAGTGCCTCGCAGACCGGCCAGGCCCCTACATTGCCGCAACGGACTACATGAAGATCGTGCCCGACCAGATACAACGCTGGGTACCGGGCAACTTCGTGTCGCTCGGCACGGATGGCTACGGCCGCAGCGACGCGCGCAAGGCGTTGCGCGAGCACTTCGAGGTCGACCGGCACTACATTGCGGTAGCGGCCCTGAAGGCGCTTGTTGACGACGGTGCGCTCGACAGCAAGACGGTAGCGCAGGCAATCAAAAAGTACGGCATCGATCCGGACAGGCCGGATCCGGTGACGCTCTAGGTGGCGGCGGGAGAGCTCTGTGGCTGACAGCATCGATATTGTCGTACCGGACCTCGGCGATTTCTCGGACGTCGAAGTCATCGAGGTCCTCGTCAGCGAGGGCGACCGCGTCGCGCGCGAAGACGGGCTCATCACGCTCGAGACCGACAAGGCCTCGATGGACGTGCCGTCCCCCGAAGACGGCGTGATCGAATCGATTTCCGTCTCTGCCGGCGACACGATCAACAGCGGCGACGTGATCGGCAAGATGTCCGTTGAGAGTGCCGGGTCGGAAGCGGCAGATAAGGCAGATAAGGCAGATAAGGCAGATAAGGCAGAAAAGGCAGAAAAGGCAGAACCGGCAGCGGCATCGCAGGAGCCGGAACGAAAGCAAGAAGCCGCGCAAGCGCCCTCAACTCCGGCAAAGCAGCCGCCGGCGAAACAGGACGCCCCGTCGAAGCCCGGCAAGCTGCCCCCGATCAACGAGGCCGGCTTTGCGCGCGCCCATGCGAGTCCGTCGGTCCGCAAGCTTGCGCGCGAACTCGGCGTCGACCTCGCCCAGGTCAAAGGCTCCGGCCGAAAGAAGCGGGTGCTGCACGATGACGTCAAGGCGTTCGTCAAGGCAATCCTCTCGGGCCAGGGGGCGGCGCCGGGCGGCGCAGGGCTGCCGCAGACGCCGAAAGTCGACTTCGAGAAGTACGGCGAGATCGAGTTGCAGCCGCTGACGCGGGTCCAGAAGATCTCCGGTCCGCGCCTGCAGGCCAGCTGGATCAACCTGCCACACGTGACCCAGCACGACCTGGCCGACATCACCGAACTGGAAGCGAGGCGCCAGAAACTGAAAGGGCCTGCGAAGGAGAAGGGGATACCGCTCACGCCGCTGGCATTCGTGCTGAAAGCCTGCGTTTCCGCACTGCAGGAGTTTCCCAGGGTCAACGCCTCGCTTGCCGACGACGGCGAAAACCTGGTGATGAAAAGATACTGTCACCTCGGGTTTGCCGCGGATACGGAGCAGGGACTCGTCGTGCCGGTCATACGGGACGCCGATCAGAAGGACGTCTACGAACTGGCGAAAGAACTGGCCGAGCTCTCGGCGGCGGCCCGCGAGGGCAAGCTCAAGGCCGAGCAGATGCAGGGTGCGACCTTCACGGTGTCGAGCCTCGGCGGTATCGGCGGCACGGCCTTTACGCCGATCATCAATTCGCCGGAGGTCGCGATCCTCGGCGTGTCGCGGCATTCGATGCAGCCGGTTTGGAACGGCGAGGAGTTCCGGCCGCGGCTCATGCTGCCGCTATCACTCTCCTATGACCATCGGGTTATCGACGGGGCGATGGCCGTGCGTTTCACGACCTTTCTCGGCGAAGCGCTCGGCGACGTCGACGGCTTGTTGCAGGCGATCCCGTAGTGGCCGGGCGCGTCGAGCTGAAGGTACCGGATCTCGGCGACTTTGCCGATGTGGAGATCATCGAGGTGCTGGTCTCGCCCGGTGACACGGTGGCCGTGGAAGACGGGCTCGTCACACTCGAGACGGACAAGGCATCGATGGATGTGCCCGCATCGCACGCGGGCAAGATCGTGTCGGTCGAAGTCGCCGTCGGCGATACCGTGTCGACCGGCGACGTCGTGGCGATCGTCGAGGCCGAGGCGTCGCAACCCGCGGACGAAGAAGCCGGCGAGGACTGGTCGGTGCGCACACAGCGCATGACGCCGGAGGAGATCGAGGCCGCGACAGGGGCCGCACCAGAGGGCGATGCGACACACTCGGCGCAGCTGGTCGTTATCGGATCGGGACCGGGAGGCTACACGGCGGCATTTCGTGCCGCCGACCTCGGGCTCGACGTCACTCTCGTCGAGAAAGATCCTTACCTGGGCGGCGTGTGCCTCAATGTCGGCTGTATCCCGTCGAAGGCGCTGCTGCACGCGGCGAAAGTGATCGACGACGCAGCGGCCATGGCGGATCACGGCGTCGTGTTCGGGGACCCGAAGATCGAGGCGGACAAGCTCGTCGACTGGAAGAACGGCGTCGTCGGGCGCCTCACGGGCGGCCTCGCGCAGCTCGCGAAGCAGCGCAAGGTGCGCGTGATTACCGCGTACGCGAAGTTCCAGTCCGCGAATCGGCTCGAACTCGACAACGGCGAAACGGTCGCGTTCGAGAAATGCATCATCGCGGCCGGATCCGAGCCGCTGATGTTGCCCGATTTGCCCGACGACCCGCGCATCGTCGATTCGACCGGCGCCCTCGAGGTGCACCCTTTGCCCAAGAGCCTGCTCGTCGTCGGTGGCGGCATCATCGGGCTCGAGATGGCCTGCGTCTACGCGGCGCTCGGCGTAAGGGTCAGCGTCGTCGAGCTCATGGACTCGTTGATGCCGGGTACGGACAAGGACCTGCTGCGACCGTTCCTCAAGGTGGTGAAGCCGCGCTACGAACGGATCATGACCTCGACGAAAGTCACCGGCATGAGCGCTACGGACGCGGGTATCGAGGTCGCCTTCGAGGGCAAGGATGCGCCTGAGAGCGGCATCTACGAGCGCGTGCTCGTGGCGATCGGGCGCCGTGCGAACGGCGACAAGCTCGACGCCGCCAGGGCGGGCGTCAACGTCGACGAGCGCGGTATCATCGCCGTGGACAAGCAGATGCGCACCAACGTGCCGCACATTTTCGCCATCGGCGACCTTGCCGGCGGCCCGATGCTGGCGCACAAGGCGACGCACGAGGCCAGGGTGGCGGCCGAGGTCGCCGCCGGCGAGAAGAGCCATTTCGACGCGCGCGGCATTCCATCCGTGGCGTACACGGACCCCGAAGTGGCATGGGTCGGCCTGACCGAGACCGAGGCGAAGGAAACAGGCACCGACTACGGCGTTGCCAAAATACCCTGGGCCGCAAGCGGCCGCGCACTGTCACTGGGGCGCGACGAGGGCGTTACCAAGCTGCTGTTCGACAAGAAGACAGACCGCGTGCTCGGCGGCGCGATCGTGGGCCCCGCTGCAGGCGACCTGATCGCTGAGATCGGCCTCGCTATCGAGATGGGTGCCGACGCCTCTGACATCGGGCTGACGATCCATCCGCACCCGACGCTGTCCGAGACCGTGGCCTTCGCCGCCGAAGCCTACGAAGGCACGATTACCGATCTCTACATGCCGAAGAAGAAGTAGCGTTCACCGATTGAGGAAGCGACGCTCAATCGCGTACAGCACGAGACCAATCGTGAGCAGGATACCCACGGTCCGCCAGTTCTGTACGTTTGCCTGTGCCGTTAGCCAGAGGCAGATCAACAGGCCCGCGAGCGGGATGGCATAGCCGCCACGAATACGATACGCACGTGCCTTCATCTCGTCGCTGGCCCGGTTCCTGATGGCGGGCAGCGAGGCTATGCACACAATGTAGGAGAGCATCCTCGACAGGGAGCTCGCGACGGCCAGTTCGACGAACGACCCGGTGAGCGCCATCACCAGCGCGAGCGCGCCCATGACCAGGATCGAATGATCGGGCGTCGCGTATTTCGGATGCACATTGCCGAACCAGGCGGGCAGCAAACGGTTCTCGGCAAGCGCGAAGATCAGGCGAGGCGCGGCGATCATCGAACCGGCGAGATTGCCGCCTATCGAGAACACGGCCGCCAGCGTGATCGCAATTGCACCTGCCGGGCCGGCGAGCATGCGGCCCACGTCCACGAGGGTCGCGTCTGCATACGCGTCTTCGGAGATCACCGAGATGAAGACCAGCACGATGAAGAAGTACAGGATGCCGGTGCCGATGACGGTGCGTACCAGGGCGCGGGGCAGCACGCGGCGCGGTTCCGCGGTCTCCCCGGCGGTCACCGACATAGTCTCGAAACCGACATAAGCGTAGATCAGCAGCAGCGTCGTGCCGCCGAGATCACCGATGACGGCCGATGCCGAGGGGATCAGCGTTCCGGCCGTTACGTGTTGCAGGCCGAGCAGAACGAGCAGTATCAGCGGCAGCACCTTGAGCACCGTGAAGAAGCCCATGGTACGCACCCCGTCTCTTACGCCCAGTATGTTGGCGTAGGTCAGTCCCAGTGTAACTGTGCTGATGACGACCGCGCGCCCGATTCCCTCGCCGAACCAGGGAAACAGCGAGCCGAGGTAGATGGCCATGACATTAGCGTTGGCCGCGAAGGCGGTCATCCGGCTCAGGAACAGTATCCAGCCCGTGCCGAAACCGGCCAAAGGCCCGAATGCACAGGTGGCGTAGAGGACGGGACCGCCGGAGTCCCTGAAGTAGCTTGCCAGCTCCGCAAAGGTCAGGACGACGGCGAGAAATACCACGCCGACCACGAGAAACAGCCAGGGGCTCAGCAAGCCAGCATTGACCGCGACCTTGCCCGGCAAAGCGAATATGCCGGCGCCGATCATCGCGTTCAGGACGAGGAAGGCGGCGCCGAAAAACCCGATATCCCGGCGCAGCTGCGCGCCCTTGTCGTTGGTCATCCCATCCCCATCTTGTATTTATTGTGCGCGCGACCGCGTGCATTATACGCGGCATTGCGGGGTGTACCGGCATTCATCCGGATCAACAAGGACCTGACATGCAAGACTTTCCTCATCATTACAGAACATCTGCCACGGCCCGTCATGACAGCCATGTGGATTTGACGAGCCCGGGATTGCCGAATCTGCCTGCGGCTGCTCCAGCCGAGTTCGGAGGCCCCGGCGATTACTGGTCGCCCGAGACGCTGCTGGCGGCCGCCGTCGCTTCCTGCTTCAAGCTCTCATTCAAAGCGATTGCGCGGGCCGCCAAATTCGAGTGGATCGCGATACGCTGTGACGTCGTCGCCGTACTCGACCGGGTGGACAAGGTCACGCAGTTCACCGAGTTTCATCAGACGGTGGTTCTCGAGGTGCCGCCCGGTTCTGACGAAGCGAAAGCGATGCGCCTTCTGGAGAAGGCGGAGCGGTCATGTCTCGTCACCAATTCCCTGACCGGGACGACGCGCCTCGATGCGACCGTGCGTGTGGCTGACTGAATGGAAAGCAGGAAGCTCTACTCGCTACTGACCTACGCCGGCGCACTGCCGTTCGTCGGCTGTGCACTGATGCCGTTCATCGGCCTGCAGGAACTGTGGAATCTCGGTTCCTACGATTACATCGCCGCTGCCTACGGCCTCGCCATCGTCTGCTTCCTGTGCGGCGCGCACTGGGGAACCTACCTTTATCAGCGGGCCAGAGCGCCAGACAATCTCTTTATCACGAGCAACGTCATCGTCGTCGCGTGCTGGTTTGCGTTCCTCATGGCGGCGAAGGCGATCACGCTATTCGTGCTGATCCTGGCATTTCTTTGCCTGCTCTTCATCGACTACCGCCTGCTGAAAGTCGGGCTTCTGACCGACTACTATTTTCGGATGCGGACGATTGCCACGGTCATCGCGGTGATCTCGCTCGCAATCATCGTAGCGCTAGCTTGACGATCTCGCCCTGCTTCATGATCAGGGCGAGCGCATTGTCCGGGTCCCGCAGTACGGCGATGTCTTCCAGCGGTTCGCCGTTGATGAGCAACAGGTCCGCGACCCAGCCTTCGCGGATCTCCCCGAAGTTACCCCAGCGATTGAGCTTGCCGATCATGCGGATGACCTCGGCGCTCTCGGAGGTCGCCTGCACCATGATTTCGGCCGGCGTCCAGTACTCGGCGCGCTCTGTGAACTCCCGCGTCAGCATCGTGTAGCCGCCCTGGATGAAATCCGTCGCGAAGCCGGTCTTTATGTCGTACTTCTTGATCAGGCGGATCAGGTTCTCCTGGCCTTCGAGAACGGCTTCGAGCTTGCGTAGATTTCTTTCGCTGATGCCGGGCAGGTCCTGCAGCGTGCGGTAGATGACGAGCTGGGTGCTGATGACCACACCCTTGTCGGCCACGAGCTTCGCGGTCTTGTCGTCGAGCAACAGGCCGTGCTCGATGCACTTCACGCCGTTTTCGACGAGGCGTTCTATGGCCTCGCTCGTATACGCGTGCGCCAGCACGTAGGTGCCCCAGTCGCTTGCTGCCTGCACCGCGGCGCGGATCTCCGCGGGCGAGGGCTGCAGCGAGTGGATCGGATCGAATTCCGACATGACGCCGCCGCCGCCCATGATCTTGATCTGCGTCGCACCGGCTTTCAGGTTTTCGCGTGCCGCCATCAGGGTCTGGTCCACACCGTCGGCCAGTATCGAGCTGCCGTGGTCGAGGTACGGTGATCCGCTCTCGAGTGTCGGGTGCGGCTCGTGCGGTGCACGAAAGTCGCCGTGCCCCGCGGTCTGCGAAATCACGGCACCGGACGGGAACAGCCGCGGCCCGTATACGAGGCCTGCTTCGATGGCGCGCGCGAAATCGGGATGCGTGCCGCCTGCATCGCGAATGGTCGTGAAACCGGAGTCCAGGTAATGCTTCGCCATCGCGGCCGCGGTCGCGCCGGCGACGGTGGGATGATATTTCTCCATGCTGCGCGGGTTTTGGCCGGACAGATGCGTGTGCAGGTCGATGAAGCCCGGCGAGAGCACTCGGTTGCCACCGTCAATCACTCGAGCGCCGTCAGGTGCGTCAATGCGGTTCTTCGACACCGTGTCGATGATGCCGTCGACGACGAGCACGTGGCCCGGCGTCAGTCTGTGGTCGACGCCGTTGAAGATCCGGACATTCTCGATCAAGACCGTCTGCGAATAGGCAGTAGCCGAGATAAAGCAGATCAGTGTGGCTAACAAAATGCGCAGCATTGTTTCCCCTTGTCGCCGTGTTTTTCCGTTACGTACTCTTAATCCAGCCGCAGAAGTTAGCATTACGCGGTGCCGAATAGCCATACCTGGACAAGGCGAAGAAGGTCATCAACAGGGGCTTCGGGCGAGGATGTGCAACATGCGCAGGTTTGCTAATCTGGTGACGTTCAGTAATGAGATGGAGATATTGAATGGCAACGCGGCGCCAAAAGCGGGCCCTGCGGTACTTCGGCGAACGTGCAGTCGGTTGGGAGGATCCGCGAAGTCATCCTGGCGTTTCACCTGACATGTTCGAGACATTGGTCGACATGGGATACGTGGAAGCGAGTGATGCGGATTCAGACCATGCAACTCGTCTGTTTCGGTTATCAGAGCAAGGCAAGCATGCTTTTGACGATGACGTCTGGCCAATCTAGGCACCTTCCGCCTGCTCCTCTGATCGGGCGATGTACCAGCCGGATCGCAGTAGCCGAGCGACACCGCGCGCAATGATTTCAGTGCATGCGCAACGCGCGGGAAGCCCCGTCAGGTTTTCTATCGGAACTTCTTTGCCAGCACGTGATCGACGCTCAGCTTGCCGCCGCCGATAAACAGCAGCGGCAACAGCATCGCGAGGAACAGCAGCGGCACGCGGTAGTTGCCGAAGCCCTTATCCGTGATGGCATAGCCCTTCCAGAGCTCGGCAAGGCTCGACCAGTCGTCCGGCCAGTGCACGCCTAGTATCGCCACGATCGTCAGGATGATGAGGCTGAAGGCCCAGAAGCGCGTAAACAGGCCGACGAACAGGAACAGTCCGCCGATCAGCTCGGTCCACGTCGCCAGGAACCAGCTGATCTCGACAGGAATCACGTTGAACGGGAACGGGAAGTTGTCCTGGACATTGCCGAACCAGTTGTTGCCGTTGAACTTCATGAGGCCGGCCTTGAAGAACTCGTAGGCCATGAGCAGGCGGATGGGCAACAGCGCCACCCAGTCGCCTGCCGGATCGAGAACGCCAACAACGGAACTCCATAGTTCTTTTAGTCTATTCACGAAAGGGCTCCTTCAGCCGGCACTGCGTGTGCCGATGAGAATGTCGAGGGATCGCATTTCCTGCATCGCCGTAAGGCCATGCGCGACAAATGCGGCAGCGTCGCGATAGCCGACTTCCGCAGCCAGCTTGCGGAGCAGCGCCTCGCCGGACTGGCCGGCATCGTTTTCCTCGATGGCGTTCAACAGGCCTGCCGTCACGGCATTGAGTTCGAGAAAGCCGACCTCGTCGTCGGTGTTGCGATAGACGGCGAGGTAGACCGGCTGTTCGGCAGGCGCATCCGGCAGGAATTCTCCGGAAATGCGATGCACGGGATACTGGTAGGCATACGCCCAGGCAAGCGCCGAGGTCACCGGCACGCCGGCCATCAGGTCGCCATCCGGGTCGACACCTTCGAAGTCATTGGTTTCCTCGGACACCGACAGCGCGAGTTCGATGTACTCGTAATGCGCGAGCTCCACCAGGAACGGGAAGTCGGCGGGACCGGGCTGGTATTCGTTCTGCAAGAAATCCAGGAATTCGGCCGGCAGCTGGAGGAAGTACGGCGTCTGGGCCCGGTGTTGCTGCATGAACCGGCGTACCAGCCGGTTCCAGTGCCGGTCGCTGTGCAATTTCTTAAGGATCGGGAACATGTTCGACAGCAGGCTCTTGAGGTTGTTGAAAAAGAGCTCGCGATAGATCGCCATGCGGCGGTCCTCGATGCCCTCAGGCGCGGGCGCTTGCTGCGGGTCGCGTATGTGGGCCGCAAACGCGTACTGTTGCTCCTGGAATTGGCGACGCTCAGCCATTGGCGGCCTCCGCCAGTTTGGCCTGCTGCTGCATCTCCCTGATACGCCGAACTTCGCCCAGCAGTTCGTCCATGGGCGGGAAGTTGAAGTCGCGCTCGAGAAGCGTGGGCACCGGGCCGAAGTGCGCGTAGGCATCGGCAAGCAGTCCCCAGGCCTGTTCGTCGACGGCCGAGCCGTGCGTGTCCACACGCAGGTCTTCGGCTTCGACGTAATGCCCGGCAATGTGGAAGTACCGAATCCTGTCGGCGGGCATCTGCAGCATGAATTCGTGCGGGTCGTAGCCGTGGTTGATGCTGTTGACCACGATGTTGTTGATGTCGAGCATGAGATCGCAATCGGCTTCCTCGAGCACCGCGTTGACAAAGTCGGCCTCGGGTAGCGAGGTGTCGGTGGGCGCGTAATAGGACACATTTTCGAGCGCAATGCGCTGCTCCAGAATGTCCTGCACGCGGCGTACGCGTTCGGCGACGTAGCTGACGGCATCTTCTGTAAACGGAATCGGCATGAGGTCGTATAGCTGGCCGTCATCGCCACAGTAGCTCAGGTGTTCGGAATACATGCGGATGCCGTGTTCGGCCATGAACGCCTTGATATCGCGCACCAGTTGCTCGTCGAGCGGCGCGGGTCCCCCGATCGAGAGGGACAGCCCGTGGATGAGGAACGGGTAACGCTCGGTGAAGAAACGGAATTTCTTGCCGAGCGCGCCGCCGACGTGGATCCAGTTTTCCGGCGCAACCTCCATGAAGTCGACGTCCGACGGCGGGTCCGCCATGAGCTTGTCGGCAATCGGTCGCCGCAGTCCGAGTCCTGCGCCCCTGACGGGATACTGTGAATGGCTTTGAGTCATCGTTGTACCTGCTGGATTACGAGAACAGACCAGCCCGGCGCCGCATTTATTACAGGCGGCGCAGGCGTTCGAGATACAGGGCTTCGTCGGGGGGGCGGTTTGCGCTCTGGGCTTCCCACAGTGTCTCGGCGAGACACTCGATCATCCGGTGTTCTGCACTGTGCGGATCACCGTCCCGCGCCGCCAGTTTCTCATGGATCTTCGCGATGCCGGGTGGCCGGTTGGTGGCCACCTGTTCGCGGATCCCGAGATGCAGGCCCATGTGCAGGAAGGGGTTGGCCTGGCCGCCTTCCGGCGTGTAATCCCTGTCGAGATCCTCGGCGGTTACCGCATCGCGGTATTCGGGGTGCTCGGCAATCACGGCTGCGATCTGGATCTCGAGCGGCGACATCGGCCGCCCGGCGAGATGCTTTTGCCACGCATCCGCGTACATCTTCCTGAGCTCGTGGCGGTCCTGGCCGAAGATCATTCCAGCTCCTTCTTCCGATACTCACACCATTCGATGATCGGACAATGCCAGCACTCGGGCCTGCGCGCCTTGCAGATATAGCGTCCGTGGAGGATCAGCCAGTGATGGGCGTCCTTCAGGAATTCGTCGGGGGTAAGCTTCACGAGGCGTTTCTCGACTTCGAGCGGCGTCTTGCCTTTTGCGAGGCCAGTGCGATTGGCAACACGGAAGATGTGCGTGTCCACCGCAATCGTGGGTTCGCCGAAGGCCGTATTCAGGATGACGTTGGCGGTCTTGCGGCCGACACCCGGGAGCCTCTCGAGTTCCTCGCGCGTTCGCGGGACCTGGCTGCCGTGTTCCTCGACGAGGATCCTGCAGGTCTTGAGGATGTTCTCCGCCTTGCTGTTGAAGAGCCCGATGGTGCGAATGTAGGACTTGAGGCCGGCCATGCCGAGGTCGAGTATCCCCTCCGGCGTATTGGCAACCTTGTAGAGCTTCGCGGTTGCCTTGTTGACGCCCACGTCGGTGGCCTGCGCCGACAGGATGACGGCGATGAGCAACTCGAACGGCGTCCGGTAGTCGAGTTCCGTCGTGGGATGCGGATTGAGTTCTCGCAACCGGCTGTAAATGGCTGTGCGTTTTTCCCTGTTCACGTCTCGCGCGCGCTGTCCTGTCTGCCGTCCAGGTAGTTCTTCAGCGCGACGGCGAGCGCGAGACTGAAGAACGCGCCGGGCGGCAGGACGGCCAGCAGCCAGCCGCCGTCCACGAGTACCAGTCCGGCCGACGGGTCGCCGCCGAACAGCTTGTCGAATTGCGAGAAGATCGAGCCGCGGCCCACCAGTTCGCGAAAGAAGCCGATAGCCATCAGCAGCAGGGCGAATCCGGTGCCCATGCCGAGACCGTCGAACAGGCTCGAAACGACGCCATTGCGTGATGCGAACACCTCCGCACGCGCAACGATTGCGCAGTTGGTTACGATCAACGGAATGAAGATGCCGAGCGATCGGTCGAGAGCAGGGAACCACGCTTTGAAAATGAGTTCCGTGCAGGTCACGAGGCTCGCGATGATCAGGACGTAGATCGGCACGCGGATCTCCGCGAGTATCCAGCGGCGCGTGGCCGAGACGAGCACGTTGGAGCACGTGAGCACCACGAGCGTGGCGACGCCGAGTCCCAGTCCGTTGACGAACGTCGAGGTGACGGCGAGCAGCGGGCACAGGCCGAGCAGCTGCACGAGACCGGGATTTTCCCGCCACAGCCCTGTCTGCATGCGATCGACGAACTGGCCCGAAGTCACTGTGGTTCCGCCGTTGCCGGCATGTCGAAGATCTCCGCCCGGTGAACATCGAAGTATAGCAACGTCTCGCGGATCGCCTTGACGACGGCGCGCGGCGTCACGGTTGCACCGGTGAGCTGGTCGAACCGGCCGCCGTCGACGCGCAGTTGCCAGGCGGCAACCGGCGGGTCGCCCAGCGAGCGGCCGTCGAATTGATGCACCCAGTCGGAGCGTGATGCCTCGATCCCGTCGCCGAGCCCGGGCGTTTCGCGATGTTCGAGGATGCGGACGCCGGTGACGGTGCCGGCGACGTCGATGCCGACCAGGATGCGGATCGGACCCGCATAGCCATCCCGCGCCGTCACGGCGAACAGTGCTGCAACGGGCGCGCCGTCCGAATAGGCGCGGTAGATGATCGCGGCGTCGCTGCCGGGCAGCTCGTGAGGCGGCTCCAGGATGAGCCTCGATTCCGTGATGCTGCCTTCGTAGTCGAGGTTACCGAGCGCGGGCGCGAGGCTCCGCTCGAGCCAGGCCCGTTCGTTTGCGGCGATGCGTTCGGTGGTCAGTCGGTAGGTCGCCGCCACGAGCGTGGTGCAGATTGCGGCAATCACGGCCAGCGTCACGCCGCCCTTGGTCACACGGGACATCAGGGTGCTCTCGCGTTGCCGGCGTGACCGACGATGCGCGGCCGGGTAATGCGGTCGATGGCCGGCACTGCCATGTTCATGATCAGCACGGCGTACGCCACGCCGTCGACGTCGGCGCCCCAGGTTCGTATTGCGTAGATCAAAACGCCGATTCCGGCTCCGTAGATGAGCCGGCCCTTCGGGCTCGCGGCGGCCGATACCGGGTCGGTTGCGATGAAGAACGCACACAACATCGCGGCGCCGCTGAACATGTGGAACCCCGGGCTCGGTTCGGTTCCCGGGCTGAGCAGCCACATGAGCCCGGCAGGGATCAGCAGGCCGGCGCCCACGCCCAGCGGGATGTGCCAGCGTATAACCTTGCGGATCATGAGCCAGAAGCCGCCGATGGCGATAAAGTTGCCGATCCACTCCCAGCCGACGCCGCCGAAATCGCCCATGACGGGCAATGACCGTATTTCGGCGGGGGTCCGCAGGTCGTTGAGGCCGGTCTTCATGGCGTCGAGCGGCGTTGCCCGGCTGAGCTGGTCGTAGGTCAGCATGTCCGGGAGGTTTCCGGTCAGCGTGTACTCGAGCGTCTGCAGCACGGTCAGGAACTGGTAGTCGATGTCGCCCATGCGGGGCGCGACCCAGAGGTTGAGCTGCATGGGGAACGCGACGAGTACGGCCACGTAGCCGGCCATGGCGGGATTGAAGATATTGAATCCGAGACCGCCGTAGAGGTGCTTGGCCACGATGATGGCGAACAGTGCAGCGGTCGCCGTGATCCACCACGGCGTCAGCGAGGGCAGGGCGAACGCCAGCAGCGCTGCCGTCACGAGCGCGCTGTAATCGGAGAGAGCGCTTGCAGCCGGGCGTCCTCGCAGCCGCATCATGAGGGCTTCGCCGCCGACGCAGGCCGCCGCGGCGACGATCAGGTTGAAGACCAGACCCGGGCCGAAGAACCAGACGTGCGCGACAGCGGCGGGCACGAGCGCGAGCAGCACCTGCTGCATGATGCGCGCGACGTTCGCGGTCGGCGCCAGGTAGGGCGCTTCGAGGCGCTCGAATTCCACGCCTAGTCCCCGTCGTCCCGCTGTTTGCGTTTCATGATTTCCGCGATCGCGTCGGGACCGGCCTTCCTCGCGGTTTCCTTCTGCCGCGCCAGCTCCGCCTCGCGCTCGCGCTGTTCGTGCTGCAGGCGCTCGTTGCGCGCCTCGAAGCGGCGCCGCGCGCGCTCGGCGCGCGCTTTCTCGTCTTCCTGTTCCCGGATGCGGGCCTTTGCCATGCGAAAATCATAGGTGAGCGGTATGTGGCTCGGGCAAACGAGGTCGCAACAGCCGCATTCGATGCAGTCGGTGAGCCCGTAGCTGCGCAGTTGCCGTTCGTCGTCCGCGCAGGCATACCAGAAGAGCTGCTGCGGCTGCAGCTGCACGGGGCACACCGCCGCGCACTCCCCGCAACGGATGCAGGGCAATTCGGGACCGGGCTGCGGAACTTCCGACAAGAGCAGGATGCAGTTTGTTGCCTTGACCAGCGGTACCCGGTCGGTGCTGACCGACTTGCCCGTCATGGGCCCGCCGATCACCAGGTGCCTCGCGCTGTCGGTGTAGCCGCCGGCAAACTGCGCGAGCTCTGCGACCGGCGTGCCGATTCGCGCCCGGACGTTCATCGGCTTTGCGATGCCGTCCCCGGTTATCGTCGTGATCCGCGAGATCAGTGGCTCGCCGTTCTGCAACCAGTCATGGATGGCGGCGGCGGTGCCGACGTTCTGTACGAGGCAGCCGACGTCCATCG
>CBDUCE010000010.1:0-32113 GCA_965365575.1 uncultured Gammaproteobacteria bacterium | reverse complement strand
TGTTCAAGATATCGCCCGAGCCGTCCGTACGGGCCGGCGTCGAGTCGACGGTTGTCGCGTTGATGGAATTGATGCCCGCGGATTAGGCAACCGGCTTCAATCGTCGTCTTCGTCGACGTCGAAATCTTCCAGCGTTTCCTCGCCGCCGGCGCTTTTGAGGAGGACCTCGACCTTCTGTTCGGCGTCCTTCAGTGCCGTCTGGCAGCTGCGCGTGAGCCTGATGCCGTCCTCGAATTTCTTCATGGCCTTTTCGAGGGGGAGGTCGCCGGATTCGAGTTCCTCGACCAGCGCTTCCAGGTCGCTCAAGGCTTTCTCGAGGTCGATTGTCTGCTTCGTGCTCATGGCATCCCCTGGGTGATCGCGGTGGCTACGCTACCTGCCGTCTGCGGCATCGTCAATGCTTGTTGCGGCCCTTGCAGCGGGCTGCGCACGGCGTTGACAACGCAGCGGTCCGGGCATAGAGTACAGGATCCTTAGACTCAGTCTAATTGAAAATCAATCTCAATTGAGAGGGGAAACCATGTCACTGAAAGGCAGCAAAACCGAACAGAATCTCAAAGACGCCTTCGCGGGTGAGTCGCAGGCGAATCGCCGCTACCTCTATTTCGCCGCAAAGGCCGACGTGGAAGGTTACAACGATGTAGCCGCCGTATTCCGTTCCACCGCCGAAGGTGAGACCGGCCATGCGCACGGCCATCTCGAATACCTCGAAGAGGTTGGTGATCCCGCCACCGACATGCCCATCGGCTCGACAGCCGAAAATCTTGCGTCCGCGATCGCCGGCGAAACTCACGAATACACGGACATGTATCCCGGCATGGCGAAGGCTGCACGCGACGAGGATTTCGACGAGATCGCCGACTGGTTCGAGACCCTGGCCAAAGCGGAGCGTTCGCACGCGAATCGCTTCCAGAAGGCTCTGGATACGCTCGACGACTAATCTTCACAAGGAAAGCCGGGCGTAAAGCCCGGCTTTTTTTCGCCATGTCCAACTCCGAAGTTCGTCGCGAGGGCAGTCTCGAGGCTCCCACGCGTCACCCGATCGACTGGCAATCCGATCAGTTTTACGACGAGAAAGACCTGTTCGAGGAACTCGAGCGGGTCTTCGATATCTGTCACGGCTGCCGCCGCTGTTTCAACCTGTGCCACTCCTTCCCGACGCTGTTCGATGCGATCGACGAATCCGAGAGCATGGAACTCGATACCGTGCCGAAGTCGGTCTACTGGGATGTCGTGGACCATTGCTACCTGTGCGACATGTGCTATATGTCCAAGTGTCCCTACGTGCCGCCGCACGAATGGAATATCGATTTTCCGCACCTGATGTTGCGTGCCAAGGCGGCGCGTTTCAGGAAGCAGGGCGCTTCGATGCGTGACAAGGTGCTTGCGGCAACCGACGCCGTCGGCAGGTTCGCGGGCATTCCGGTCATCGCGCAGATGGTGAACGCGACCAACCGCAGCAAATTCGGCCGCAAGATGCTCGAAGGCGCACTCGGGGTCCATCACGCGGCGCCGGTTCCGGACTATCATTCGAAGAATGCCCGCAAACGGCTCAAGCATCTGCGCGGCCAATCCTCGGTGACGGCCCAGGCAACGGAGAACACGCGAGGCAAGGTGGTTCTCTACACGACGTGCTACGGCAATCGCAACCGGCCGGAGATGGACGTGGACCTGGCCGCCGTGTACGAGCACAACGGCATCGAGGTGGCGCTGGCCGAGAAGGAGGCCTGTTGCGGCATGGCGAAGCTCGAGCTCGGCGACCTCCAGGCCGTCGCGCGTGCCAAGGAAATCAACATTCCGGTACTCGCCGCCTGGGTCGACAAGGGCTATGACATCGTGACGCCTATTCCCTCCTGCACGCTCATGTACAAGCAGGAGCTGCCGCTGATGTTCCCGGGCGACGAGGCCGTGAGGAAAGTTCAGTCGGCCATGTACGATCCCTTCGAGTACCTGATGCTGCGGCACAAGGACGGCGCGCTGAAGACCGACTTCGCGCAACCGCTCGGCAAGGTGTCGTACCAGGTGCCGTGCCACTTACGTGTGCAGAATATCGGCCTCAAGACGCGTGATGTGCTGCAGCTCGTGCCGGACACGACCGTTGAGGCTATTGAGCGCTGTTCGGGGCATGACGGCACCTACGCGGTGAAAAAGGAGTTTCACGACATCTCGAAGAAGATTGCGCGGCCGGTCGTGAACAAGGTGAAGAAAAGCGGCGCCGATCATTTCGTCAGCGACTGCCCGATGGCGTCCGACCAGATTGCCCAGGACCTCGATGGACACTCCGCCGGCCATCCCATGAGCCTGCTCAGGAAAGCTTACGGAATATGAATGCCATGCAGAAACTGACACGAGACGATTTGTACAGCCTGGAGCAATACTCGGACATCCGTGACGAGTTTCGTAACCGGGTCCTTGCGCACAAGCGCAACCGTCGCGTCGAACTCGGCACCAACGCCGCGCTGTATTTCGAAGACCGTCTTACCATGCAGTACCAGGTCCAGGAGATGTTGCGCATCGAGCGCATCTTCGAAGCGGCTGGAATCAACGACGAACTCGAAGCGTACAATCCGCTGATACCGGATGGTTCGAACTGGAAAGCGACCTTCATGGTCGAATTTCCGGATGTCGAGGAACGGCGCGCGATGCTGAGCCGGCTCGTCGCCATCGAGAATAAGGTCTACGTTCAGGTCGAAGGATTCGACCGCGTCTACGCCATCGCCGACGAGGATCTGGAACGCTCGGACGACCACAAGACGTCGGCGGTCCATTTCATGCGCTTCGAGCTTTCCGCGGAAGCGGTCGATGCGCTTAAGTCCGGGGCGTCGCTGGCGGCCGGCATCGACCACGAAAACTACCGGGTCGAGATATCTCCACTGCCGGAGAATATCCGTCAGTCACTGACCGCCGATCTCGATTAGTCGTCGCCTTTTCTTTTCCCGCGGCCGCGAATTCGCGGATGCACCGCTATTGCAATCAGGCTAGAATCCCCCGCGTGAATTCGCTTGGCAGCTTCACCTGATGGCAAAAACCTACGACGCCAAGGACATCGAAGTCCTGAGCGGGCTCGAACCCGTGCGCCGCCGCCCTGGCATGTACACGGATACGTCCCGGCCCAATCATCTCGCGCACGAGGTCATCGACAACAGCGTCGACGAGGCACTTGCGGGCCATTGCAAGAAGATCGAGGTGACCGTCTACAAGGACGGTTCGCTCGAGGTCGCGGATGACGGTCGCGGCATGCCGGTGGACAAGCATCCGAAGGAGAAGCTGCCCGGCGTCGAGGTGATTCTCACCAAGCTGCATGCGGGCGGCAAATTCTCGAACAAGAACTACCGGTTCTCCGGCGGCCTCCACGGTGTCGGCGTTTCCGTCGTGAACGCTCTGTCGAAGAACCTCGAGGTCTGGATACGCCGCGGCGGTAAGGAATACAACATGAGCTTCGCGGGTGGCAAGAAGCGCGGCAAGCTCGAAGAAGTTGGCACGGTCGGCAAAGCGAACACGGGAACCACCATTCGCTTCTGGCCCGATCCGCAGTATTTCGATTCTCCGAAGGTTTCGGTGTCGCGGTTAAAGCACGCGCTGCGCGCCAAGGCCGTGCTGTGCCCCGGCCTTACTGTCCGCCTCAAGATCGAAAAGCCGAAAGAGAAACTCGAGTGGTGCTACTCCGGCGGCCTCGAGGAGTATCTGCTGGAGGCGATTGGCGGTGTCGAGGTACTGCCCGCAGAGCCCTACTCCGGCAGCATTTCGGGCAAGAACGAAGCGGTCGACTGGGCCCTCGCGTGGGCCGTGCAGGGCGGTCAGACTGTCACCGAAAGTTACGTCAACCTGATTCCGACCCCACAGGGCGGAACCCACGTCAACGG
This sequence comes from uncultured Gammaproteobacteria bacterium, assembly GCA_965365575.1. Lineage (GTDB taxonomy): Bacteria > Pseudomonadota > Gammaproteobacteria > Steroidobacterales > Woeseiaceae > UBA1847. The sequence goes on along the minus strand of CBDUCE010000010.1, from coordinate 28,250 downwards.
CTTGCGCACGGGCCTGACAAACGCCCTGCGCGAGTTCTGTGACTTTCGCAACCTGCTGCCCCGCGGCGTGTCGATTGCGCCCGAAGACGTCTGGGACGGGCTGAATTTCGTGCTCAGCGCGAAACTCGAGGACCCACAGTTTTCGGGGCAGACCAAGGAACGGCTGTCGTCGCGGGAATCGGCGGCATTTATCGCCGGCATCATCAAGGACAATTTCGCGATCTGGCTGAACCAGCACCCCGAAACCGGCGACCAGCTGGCGCAGCTGGCAATCGTCAAGGCGCAGAAGCGTCTCAAAGCCGCCAAGAAGGTCGTCCGCAAGAAGATCGTCTCGGGTCCGGCCTTGCCGGGCAAGCTGGCCGACTGCACGTCGCAGGATCCGGAATTCTGCGAGATCTTTCTCGTGGAAGGCGATTCCGCGGGCGGTTCCGCAAAGCAGGCGCGCGACCGGAATACACAGGCAATCATGCCCCTGCGAGGCAAGATCCTGAATACCTGGGAAGTGGATGCGGCGGAAATCCTGGCGTCGCAGGAAGTGCACGATATCAGCGTCGCGCTCGGCGTGGACCCGGGCAGCGACAGTCTCGAGGGACTGCGCTATCACAAGGTGTGCATTCTCGCGGACGCCGATTCCGACGGTCTGCACATTGCCACGCTGTTGTGCGCCCTGTTCCTGCGGCACTTCCGCGAGCTGGTGCTGGCCGGACACGTGTATGTGGCGATGCCGCCCCTGTACCGCATCGACGTCGGTAAGGAAGTCTTCTATGCGCTCGATGACAGCGAGCGAAAAGGCATACTCGATCGCGTCGAGGCCGAAAAGATGCGCGGCAAGGTCAGCGTCACCCGCTTCAAGGGTCTGGGTGAAATGAACCCGGGGCAGCTCCGCGAGACGACGATGAATCGCGATACTCGCAGGCTCGTACAGCTCACCGTTAATCCGCGCGACAAGACGGACCAGGTACTGGACATGTTGCTGGCCAAGAAGCGAGCCAAGGATCGCCGCAACTGGCTCGAAACCAAGGGAAATCTGGCAGAGCTGTGAATTGCTGCGCCGGACGCGAAGCGATGCATAGCCTGGCCGAGGTACAAACGCAATGCAGAACAGTCTGAATCTCGAAGGCGTCGAACAGCAGTCGCTCAAGGAGTACACCGAGAAGGCGTACCTCGACTACTCGATGTACGTGATCCTCGATCGTGCGCTGCCACAGATCGGCGACGGCCTGAAGCCCGTTCAGCGGCGCATCATCTACGCGATGAGCGAGCTCGGCCTGTCGGCGAGTTCCAAGCCCAAGAAATCGGCACGCACCGTCGGCGACGTCATCGGCAAATTCCACCCGCACGGTGATTCGGCATGTTACGAAGCGATGGTGCTGATGGCGCAGGACTTTTCCTACCGCTACACGATCATCAATGGCCAGGGTAACTGGGGGTCGACCGACGATCCCAAGTCGTTTGCGGCGATGCGCTACACCGAATCGCGCCTCGCGCCCTACGCGAAAAGCCTGTTGCAGGAGCTGGGACAGGGCACGGTCGACTGGGTGCCCAACTTCGACGGCATGCTCAACGAGCCGGTCGTGCTGCCAGCGCGGTTGCCCAACCTGCTGCTGAACGGCACGGCCGGAATCGCGGTCGGACTGTCGACCGACGTGCCGCCGCACAATCTCAGGGAAGTCGCCAGCGCGCTCGTGCATCTGCTGGACGAGCCGAAGGCGAGCGTCGCGCAGCTCATGAAACACATCAAGGGTCCGGATTTCCCGACCGGCGGGGAACTCGTTTCGCCGCGCGCCGACATCATGGAGATCTACGCGACGGGCGGCGGGACGCTGCGTCTCAGGGCTTCCTACAAGGTCGAGAACGGCGACATCATCATCACGTCGCTGCCGCACCAGGTATCCGGGAGCAAGGTGCTGGAGCAGATCGCGGCGCAGATGCGCGCTAAGAAACTGCCGCAGGTCGACGACCTGCGCGATGAATCGGATCACGAGGAGCCGATCAGGCTCGTTATCAGCAAGAAGCGCGGCGTGGACGTCGAGCAGTTGATGTCCCACCTGTTCTCGACGACGTCGCTCGAGCGCACGGTTCGCGTGAACATGAACGTGATCGACCTCGAAGGCCGCCCGAGGATGTTCAACCTCGTCGAGATGCTCACGGAATGGCTGAAGTTTCGCCGTGAGACCGTGAAGCGTCGCCTGCAGCATCGCCTGCAGATCGTTACCGATCGCCTGCACATCCTTGACGGATTGCTGCTTGCCTATCTCAATATCGACGAAGTCATACACATTATTCGCACGGAGGACGAACCCAAGCCGGTGCTCATGAAACGCTTCGAGCTCACTGATCTGCAGGCCGAAGCGATCCTCAATCTGCGGCTGCGCAACCTCGCCAAACTCGAGGAGATGAAGATTCGCGGCGAGCAGGACGAGCTCAACGAAGAACGGGACGTGCTCGAGAAGACGCTGAAGAGTGCGGCCAGGCTGAAGAGCCTCATCAAGAAGGAAATCCTCGAAGACGCGGCAACCTATGGCGACGAGCGCCGTACACAAATCGTCGAACGTGAGGCTGCCCAGGCGCTGGACGAGACGCAGCTTGTCGCGAGCGAACCCGTGACGGTCATTCTCTCGCAGCGCGGCTATGCACGGGCGGCGAAAGGACACGAAGTCGATCCGACATCGCTGAGCTACAAGTCCGGCGACGGGTTCCTCGCAACGGCGCAGGGCCGCAGCAACCAGCTGGCAATGTTCATCGACAGCACCGGCCGCGTCTATTCGGTCATGGCGCACACGTTGCCATCGGCTCGAGGCCAGGGCGAGCCATTGTCGTCCAGGTTCAAGCCGCCGGATGGCGCCGAGTTCTGTGGAACGATGATCGGCGACGACGAGCAGAAGTACCTGCTTGCCAGCGATGCCGGTTACGGTTTTGTCGCAAGGCTCGAAGACCTGGTGTCGCGCAACAAGGCCGGCAAGGCGATACTGCGCGTGCCGGCAGGCGGCAAAGCGGTGGTTCCGGCGCCAGTTCCCCGGGACACGGAGTGCCTCATCGCGGCGGTCAGTTCCATCGGCCGGCTCCTCATGTTCGAGATGGACGAGTTGCCGGAGCTGGCAAAGGGGAAAGGCAACAAGCTCATCAACATTCCGGGCAAGAAATACCAGGGTGGCGAGGAGCGCATGGTCGCCGCGGCGGTGGTTCCCGAGGACGGCGACCTGCAGGTCTATTCCGGCAAGCGCATGATGACCATCAAGTGGGACGACTCGGAGCCCTATTACGGAGAGCGGGCATTGCGCGGCGCGCTGCTGCCTCGCGGCTGGCGCACCGTCGACCGGCTCGCAGGTGTGAAGCCCGAGTAGCCGCCCCGTCTCCTTTCGCACTCCTGGCTCAATCCTCCGCAGGCGCCCCGGGCGTTTTTCGACCGAGGTAGAGCGCAGCGAAGCGAGCCATGAGGGAGAGAAATGACCGGGGCGCCTGGCAGGTTAATTCAGTGCGAGGTCCTGACGGCGAGAAGTGACCAGGGCGCGGCAGCAGCGCGCCTCGTGTTGGAGATGATTCCGGGGGCTAGCGGGCCCGGGTGCCGTCCTTGTCGCGCGGCATCTCGACGGTCTTGTCATCGGCTTCGATTTTGGCCGTAACGTCGAGATCGTCACCAACGTCGTCGTTCTGCGCTTCAAGTGTTGCCGTCAGGTCGAGTTCCGACAGGTTCGTCAGCTGCATTTCGATTGACGTATCGTCTTGCGAACCGACGATCTTGCCGGCGTTGTCGTCCACGTCATCAGTTTCGTCCAGGCTGGCGACCTCGGTCGGACTATCCTCGCCGATGGTTTCCGCAAGCTCCGACGCGGCTTTCTCTATCTCGGCATGCAGCAGCTGCGTGGCACTCAGTTCGTCCTCGTAGTCCCGCTCCAGAACGTCCTGGCCGATCTCGTCGACGATCGTGTAATCATCGTTGATCAGGCTCTGACCGGTATCCTCGATCGGCACCGCCCTGAGGTCACGCTCGGTCACTTCGGCCGGGTCCGGCATCTTGGTTGCGTCGACGACCATCGAGATGTCGTATTCGTCGTCATCTTCTTCCGGCAGCACCTCGCTGGTAACGACGAGGTCTTCCTCTGGTCTTTCGGGCGGCGGAATGATATCGGTCCCGGGCTCTGAATCCTGCGTCGCCGCCGTTTCCGGCAGTTCCATGTCGAGATCCATCGTGGCCGCGAAGCCGAAATCGCGGTTGACGTCGACGTCCTCGGAGTCGTCGAATCCGGTGCCTTCGACGAGGTCTGCGTCGAGTACCAGATTCTCTTCGGTCGGAGAGTCGTCCGACAGGTCGAAGTCCACGTTGCCGTACGTGGGCTGGATTTCCTGCACGGTCATCTCGGACTCGGGTACCGTGATGGGCGCAACGTGTTCGGTCCGCGGTGGCACCCGCTCGTCGGCGCTGATGGAGCGCGAGCCGAAGCGCTCGCGAAGCTTCGGCCAGAACATGAGGTAGGAGCCGAATGCCGAGATCAGGGCAACCACTCCCCAGATGAGCCAGTTCCACGAAAAGCCGGCGGGCTCCGGCGTGCCGACGATCCGCGTACCGGCGCTCGATTTGACGACCCGGTCGACGGTGACTGCAGCTGCCGGCTCGACCGGCGCCGCGTCCGCCGTCTCAGGTTCGTCGAGCACCACGTCGCCGGCAACGAGATCCGCGTAGGCGACCGAGTCGTCGGCGTCCGTGCTCGCCGTCGCGACCGCTGCGGTCGTGTCGGTTTCGCGCGTGTCGGATGCTGTCTCCATCGTCCCGGACATCCCGGTTTCGGGGACCTCGGGCAGGAACTCGGTAGCCGATATCTGCTTGCTGGCATCGCGTTCCAGGGCTTCGGCACCCTCGTACAGATCCGCGGCGCCGACGGTTGCTTCCGCGGCGGGTGCAATTTCGTTCTGCGCTTGCGCTGCCTCGGCAGTCGCAAGGACACCACCGGCGATAGACGGGACATCCAGCCAGCTGCCGGCTTTCAATCTGTCCGGGTCACCGTTGATGAATGCGCCGGGATTCGATTCCAGAATCGCCGCCATTGCGGCGGCGCTCGTGGTGCTGCCGGTCTCGAGACGGCGCACGATTCCCGACAGGGTATCGCCCGGCTGTACCCGGTAACGCGCGCCGCCGGGGATGGGGGTCGATACGAGCGCGGGACGCGTTGCAGGCGTCACCCGCCTGGCAGGGGACGTTGCAGCAGCTGTCGCAGGACTCGACTGACGTGCCAAGGTTACCGGCCTCTGCTGCGGGTCGATGAACAGCAGGTAGTTGCGGCTTACGTGCGCCGAGTAGGGGCAGTCTACGACGATGTTGGCCGAGAGCAGCGGCTCCATGACCGGTGAGCCGCCGGTAATCGATATGACGCCCTTGGCCACGCGAACACTGGCGTTGTGCAGGCCTGGCAGGTCACGGCTGCCGGAGCGGATGGCTACGCAACGCTCGTCGATGATTTCATTGGGGCTGAGCGCATAGGCGATGCTTGCGCGCAATGGCTGGCCGAGGGTCGACTGCACCTGGAGTTCACCGAGTTCGAGCGCGGCCGCGGAACCGACGGCGAGACCGCCTCCCGCAGCAACGAGAGCGGGCAACGCAAGCTTGCTCGTCCTCGTCCGGTGCCGGCCCGATTCTTTGTGCGAAATCTTTCGTTTTTTCACTGCCCTGTACCTCGGTACTCTCGTGCGGCATTCAGGGTACGAATGCCTTGCTGTCCCGTCTACGCGCCGATTCCACGTTTTCTGTAAAAAAAAACCGTAACGGGTGGTTTCGATTCGAATGTGTGAAAGCCGTCACACTCCCCACCGGTTCCTCACCCTGCGTTGGCTGCCGCAAGCTCCTCGAGCGTCCTCTTTTTGACGCTGTCGGTCTTGTCCTGCAGTACGACCTCCGGCTCGTGGACATAGTGTCCCTGCATGTAATCGAGGCCGAGCTGGAACAGCACGGCCATGGCGTTGGCGTTTTCGACACGCTCGGCGATCGACTTGATATTGCGCTGGTTCGCGGCGTTCACGATACGCTGCACGGCCTCCTGCATACCGGTGTCGGTCATCAGCGTATGCATCAGTTCGCCGTCGATCTTGATGTAATCCGGTTTGAGGATATCCAGGATCTGGAAGCGTTCCTGGTCGATGCCGTAGTGCTCGAGCGCGAACCCGACGCCAAGTTTCTTCAGCTTGGCAACGATGTCCCGGGTCTGCTTGATGTGACGCGCCGCATCGCGTTCCGGCAGCTGCGTTACGAGGCGCGAACAATCGAATTCGCGCTCGTCGAACTCGCGCTGCATCCAGCCGATGGTGCCCTTGTCGACGATGGATTGCCGCGACAGTCTCACGAACACGCGATCGGCATTGCTCTGTTCACAGAAATCGATCGCTGACTTTATCATCCAGCGGTCGATGTTCTTCATCATATTGTTGCGTTCGGCCGCCGGTATGAACTCCGACGGCAGTACGGGATTCCCTTGTTCGTCGACCATGCGTACCAGCAGGTCGTACATCTCGATCGAGTCGCGCCGCAATCCCGCGATCGGCAGCTGTGCGAGCATGAAGCGGTCGTCCCGAAGCGCCGACTTCAGGCGCTTGACCCAGACCGCATCGAATTCTTTCTGCTTCGTGTCCTCGTGGGCCGACTCGTTGAGGAAGCAGGTGTTGCCGCCGGCCGCCTTGCCCAGCCCGTAGGCGTCCACCGTCGCCGCCACGAGTTCTTCCAGGTTGCCGAACACGTCGCTGACGGCGCAGACGCCGACCGTGCAGGTGATCTGCGCCGATTTTTCGCCGACGTCGAAGGTGGTCTTGCTGATGTGGCTCGCCAGCTGCCTGCCCCAGGCCAGGCCATCCCGGGCATTGCCGCGCTCGAGGAGCACCATCAGGGACGTTCCCTCGAAGCGTCCGGCCACATCGCGCGGATGCATGCGCTTGCGCATTTCCTCGGCAAACTGAGCGAGCACTTCTTCCGACTCGATGATCCCGATCTTCTTCTGAACCTCGGCGAATTTATCGATCTTCACGTAGGCGAGCACGTGCAGTCCGGATTTGGGCTTGCGTTTCAGACGCTTGCCGAGCCGCTCGATAAACTGTGCACGGTGGTAGAAGAGGGTCGTCGGATCGCGCTTGAGGGCGTCGTGGACGAGGGCAGTCGGTTCCTGCTTCGAATTATCCGGCGGCGCGATGCGGACGTGGACGCACGGCACGCCGTCGAAGTCTATGCGCTGGAACTCGAGGGCCAGTTCACTGCGCGGCCCGATATCGAGATGCGGCTTGACCTTGAGCTTCTCGTTCCTGGCCCATTTGCCATTAATGGCCGCGTTCAGTGCACCTTTCAGAGCCGCATGACTTTGCGAATCGAAGCTGTCCATGAGCGGCAGCCCCTTGACCTCGTCGACGATTGCATACTTGAAGAGTTTGAGCCAGGCGTCGTTTGCCTCGATCACGATACCTTCGTGAGCGAGTGCGATCGCGGCGGTCGAAGACTGCATGTAGTCGCGGATCTGGCGCTTGTATTCGCTGGCCGATGCAATCGTCGAATTCAGGGCGCGCTCGGCGCGCAAGGCCCGCAGCTCGCGCGTGACTACCGACTGCAGGCGATTCTTGAGACCGATCGACACGAGGTCGCAGGCGCCGTCGCGCATGGCCTCCTGGATGCTGTTTTCGTCGGCATCCTTGCGCAGGGCAATCACCGGAACTTCCGGGTCGAAGCGGTCCTTCTGCTTGATAACCCGGCGGATACCTTCCGGGTAGCTGTCGCAATTGATGATAATGAGTTCAACCTGCTCGGCGGCAAGCGTGTCATCGAGTTTGCCGGGCCGATCGATCCAGTGGCAATGCGCAGCATGTCCGCCATCGCGGAGCGTACCGTTGATGAGCGCCACATCGTCCTGGTTCTGGGACAACACGGCGATAGAGATGCTGTGGCGGTCGTTCAATGCGCGGTCCTTGCCTGCCTCCGGGCCTCGTTCCGGATATCCATATTTTGTAAAAAAGCCGGATTTGGCGTAGCTCCCAGACTATCTGTCAGCCATTTACCATACTGTGATCCGGTTCTAGGTTCGGCGCCCCCCTCGCACCACCCCACCTCCCGATGCGCTCGCCAAAGAACTCGCACGCCGGCCGGGGGTTGAGGCAACAAGCCATGACTGGGAGGAATATCTGCCCGCCCAAATCCATCCGGGCATTTTTCTGTAGAATAGCGCCTCGCCGAAAACCCCGGATACCCCAATGGCAAGCTACAGCACCAATGAATTTCGCTCAGGGCTCAAAATCCTCATCGACAACGATCCCTGCATCATTGTCGAGAACGAATTCGTCAAGCCCGGCAAGGGCCAGGCATTCAATCGCGTCAGGATCAAGAATCTCAAGACCGGCAAGGTCGTCGACAAGACCTTCAAGTCCGGCGAAAGCGTCGAGGCGGCCGACGTAATGGACACCGAGATGCAGTTTCTCTATTCCGACGGCGAATTCTGGCACTTCATGGTGCCCGACACGTTCGAACAGTACGCCGCGGATACAAGTGCAGTTGGCGATTCGCGAGACTGGCTGAGTGACGGCGACATGTGCCAGATCACGCTCTGGAACAACTCACCGTTGATCGTCGAGCCTCCGAACTTCGTCGAGCTCGAAATCGTGGAAACGGACCCCGGCGTCAAGGGCGATACCGCGAGTGGTGGCGTCAAGCCGGCAAAGCTTTCGACGGGCGCCGTCGTGCGTGTGCCGTTATTCGTCGACCAGGGCGAGGTGATCAAGGTCGATACGCGGTCCAAGGAGTACGTAAGCCGCGTCAAGTAGTTCGGGCGGACCCTACAGGAAGCCCTCGCGGCCCGACTGGAGGCCGCAATAGGTCGAGCAGAGCCGCTCGATGCCGGCCTGGTCGTCGTCACTGAACCGGTCGAGCGACGGGCTGTCGATGTCCAGAACGCCGACCAGCGAGCCGTCGATAATGAGCGGTACCACGATCTCGGAACGCGACGCTGCATCGCAGACGATGTGGCCGGGAAACGCATGAACGTCGGGCACGCGCTGCGTCTGCAGCGTGGCCGCCGCGGCGCCGCAGACGCCGCTGCCGAGTGCTATGTGCACGCACGCAGGCTGTCCCTGGAACGGTCCCAGCACGAGTTCGTCGCCGCGCAGCACGTAAATACCGAGCCAGTTAACGTCCTCGAGCGCGTTGTAGAGCAGTGCGACGAAGTTGGCAGCACTCGCAAGCGCGTCCGGTTCATCGCGGAGCAGTGCCTCGGCCTGTGAATCGAGCAGCGTGTAGTCTGTCATCGTGTTGGCAAGTCCTGGTCAGTCGCCCGTATCGTCGAACGAGAATGTCATAACGTCGCGGATATCTTCCGCACCCGCTGCAAGCATCAGGATTCGCTCGAAGCCGGCGGCAACGCCTGCGCATGCCGGGAGGCCGGACTCTAGCGCCGCCAGCAGTGGCTCGTCCAGGGGTACCGGCTGTCGTGCCGTCGCGCGGCGTTTCTCGAGGTCTGCCAGCATACGCTGCCGCTGCTCATTCGGATCGCGCAGTTCGACGAAGCCGTTGGCGAGTTCCATCGCGCCGTAAAATACCTCGAAGCGATCGGCTACCCTGTCGTCCGCCGGGCAGATTTGCGCCAGTGCTGCCTGGCTCGCCGGGAAATGACAGAGAACCGTGAGCATGCTGTCAGCGAAGCCGGCGGCGACGCGCGTGCTCAGGAGCAAATCCAGCCAGCCGTCACGATCGGTGCCGAGACTTTCGCGCAGGCCGGCATCGGCCGACGCGGCTTCCGCGAGCTGGTCGATGGATGCCGTAAACGGTTCGATGCCGGCAAACCGCCGGAACGCATCCTCGTACTCGAGCCGTTCGGCGTCCCGGAGGTCGGGCCGGTCGAGGAGCTCGGCGATGAACGCCACGGTCTCGTCGATCATCGCGTCCAGCCCGAAACCCTGTCGGTACCATTCCACCATCGTAAATTCGGGCTGATGCAGCCGTCCTGCCTCACCGCCGCGGAACACGCGGCAGATTCCGTAAATGTCGGGATAGCCGTCGGCGAGCAGTCGTTTCATGAAGGACTCGGGCGACGTCTGCAGATACAACGTGCCCCCGCGGGGGTCGGCAACGCGCAGGCTGTCGATATTCGGGTCGCTCGCGGCGAATTGGCCCAGCGCGGGCGTGTCGACTTCGAGGACGTCACGATCGCGAAAAAAGCGGCGCGCCCGCTCGAGCAGGTCGGCACGCTGCCGTGACACGGCGGCGCACGATGACGCCCTCCAGGTCACGCGCCAGGCACCGCCAGTTCGCCAATCGCCTCGCCCATGACCGTCGTGACGCCGGCTTTGAACTCGTCGTGCCAGGCGCACCTGGCCGGCGGCAGCAGAATGATGACCGTCGATCCCATGTTGAACCAGCCGAGCAGATCGCCCTTGCGCAACTGCCGCGGAGCCGCCGAGACATCGATGGGTTCCACGACGCCCGATTTGCGCGGCCGGATCTCGCCGCTCCAGGGCGTCGAGATGCTGCCAACGTTCAGGGCACCGACGAGCACGACCACCATCGGGCCGAACGCCGTCTGGAAGTGCAGGTTGAGCCGTTCGTTGCGGCTGAACAGGCCGGGTACGTGCGCCGCCGTCTTGCTGTTTACGCTGAACAGGTCGCCGGGCACGTAATGTGCCGCGACGAGTTCGCCGTCCGTGGGCGCATGCACGCGGTGGTAGTTATAGGGTGCGAGATAGATGGTCGCGAATGCGCCGCCGGAAAATTCGCGGGCCTTGTCGACGTCGGCGGCGAGCAGGTCTTCGAGGGAATAGTCGATGCCTTTGGCCTGCAGTATCAGGTTGCCTCGCAGCGTCCCGGCCTGGCTCAGCGTACCGTCGGCAGGCGACACGATTGCTGCCGGATTCGGGTCGACCGGTCGCGCGCCGTCTTTCAGCTCCCGAATGAAAAATTCGTTGAACGTCCGGAAGTCCTCGGGCACACGGCCTTTGACTTCTTCGAGCTCGACGTCAAAAAGCTTCAGGAAACCGCGAATCAGCACGTTTTTCACGGCCGGCACGCGGATGCGCGCGAGCCGATGCACGAAAGCGGTGAGCCAGTGTTTAGGCAACAGGTACTGAACGAGCGCAAAAAGTCGAGACAGCATAAGGGCCTCAATCGAGGGAGGCGGTGAATTCCGTGCTGACGCTGAGCAGCAACACGTCGCCCGAATAGAAATTCAGTGTAACCGTCTCGGGCGTGCCGACGGGCTGCATGAGCATCAGGTGCTTGCCGCCGCGCTCGAAGACGACCGTCTCGCCGTCCGCGATTTCCAGCACGGGAATCTCACGCATCCTGGCAATGCCGTCCTCGACAACCGTCTCGTGCATTTCGACCGATCCGTACTCGGGACTCGAGACGCGGTTGATTCGAATGTCCTTGCCGGATTGATTGCCGATCTCGAGATAGCCGGCGGCCATCGGCATCCCGGCACCCGGCGCAGTCACCACGAGGTTGGCGGCGACGACGGGCGGGCCCTCGGGGCCGTCGCAGCCGACGGCGGCGACAAGAAAAACGCACAGTGCAAGCAGGCGCCGCATCATTCGTCCGCCATGATCAAGGGCAGGTCGTGAACAAGGTTCGCGACGTCGTGTGGCGCAGTGAACAGGGCCTTCAGGCGACCCTGTGGATTGATGACCAGCACGACGGCGGAATGATCCACGCCGTAGGCGCCATCTTCACTCCCGGTCTTCTGGAAAAATATACCCAACGCGCTCGTAAGCTTGCTCAGTTCGTCGAGCTCCCCCGTGAGGCCGAGATTGCCGTCGCCGAAGTAGGCGACATAGCGTGCCATGGCTTCCGGTGTGTCACGCTCGGGGTCGACGCTCACGAGCACCACCCGCGGCAGCGGCTCCCGGCCCTGCGCTTCGAGTTCGCGTTTTGCCTGTCCGAGCACCGTCATCGTCGCCGGGCAGATGTCCGGGCAGTGGGTGAAGCCGAAAAACACGACGTCCCACTGTCCCTCGAATACCGTCCGGTCCACCGGCTCGCCATCCTGGTCGAGGAGCGCGAAGTCCGGCAATTCGTTGCCGGCAGGGAGTATCGTCGCGGCAAGCGGGGCAGTCGGTTCGCCGGCATTGCGCAATGCGAGCGCGAGCCCCGCCGCGATTGCGACGCCGAGTACGAGGATGACTATCAGTTTTCGAGCTTGCATGAATTCCGGGTCAGAACGTTTCAGAGGACGCGATTCTACAGCAGCCGTGTGAGATTATGAGGTGGGTCCCGTATTCGGAGTTGCAAGCGCAGCAACCACAGTGACAGGCAGCCGGCAAAAACCCGTGAACGTCGAACGCCTGATCCGGCAGACGGCCGACCGTTTCGCCGCGGCGCGGCTGAGTTACGGCCACGGCACGGACAATCCCGTCGACGAGGCCGCGTGGCTGGTATTCGCGTACCTGGGGCTGTCGCACGATGACGCGCCTGGTGCGTATTCACGCCCGGTCACGGCGCGTGAACAGGCGGGCCTCGAAAAGCTGGTGGAGCGCCGGATTCGCGAGCACGTGCCGGTCGCGTATCTCGTCAACGAGGCCTGGTTCGCAGGTCTGCGCTTCTACGTCGACGAGCGCGTTCTCATACCGCGCTCGCCGATCGCGGAACTGGTTCACGCGCGCTTCGCGCCATGGCTCGATCCCGACGGCGTCCGCTCCATCGCCGATCTCGGCACCGGCAGCGGCTGTATCGCGATCGCGCTTGCCAAAGCGTTCCCCGAGGCCACGGTGGACGCCGTGGACATCTCGCCCGATGCGCTCGAAGTGGCCGCCATCAACGTGAATACACACGAGGTTGCCGATCGAGTCCGCCTGGTCCGGTCGGACTTCTTCGAGGGGCTCGAAGCGCGCCGCTACGATCTTATCGTCAGCAATCCACCCTACGTCGATCGCGATGACATGGAGGCGTTGCCCGGCGAGTTCCGGCACGAGCCGCAGCTCGGTCTTGCCGCAGGCGACGACGGTCTGGATTCCGTGAAACTCATCCTGCATGATGCGTCGCGATTCCTGTCCGACGATGGAATACTCGTTTGCGAAGTCGGTAACAGCCAGCAGGCGCTCGAAGCTGCCTACCCGGATGTTGCATTTGTCTGGCTTACGTTCGAGCATGGCGGGCGAGGTGTCTTTTTGCTGACCGCCGGAGATCTAAAGGGTGTCGGGTAACAGTTTCGGAACACTGTTCGTTGTGACGACGTTCGGCGAAAGCCATGGCCGTGCGCTGGGCTGCGTCGTTGACGGTTGTCCTCCCGGGCTGCCCCTCGGGGAGGCCGATATCCAGGCTGACCTCGATCGCCGCCGCCCCGGCCGTTCTCGCCATACCACGCAGCGCAACGAGCCGGACCAGGTGCAGATACTCTCGGGCGTGTTCGAGGGCCGTACGACCGGCACACCGATCGGGCTCCTCATCGAGAACAAGGACCAGCGTTCCAAGGACTACGGCGATATCAAGGACAAGTTTCGTCCGGGCCACGCCGACTATACCTATCAACAAAAGTACGGTATCCGCGACTACCGCGGCGGCGGGCGCTCGTCTGCGCGGGAAACGACGATGCGGGTTGCCGCCGGGGCGATCGCGCGCAAGTATCTCCGCGAGCGCCTGGGGGTGAAGATACGCGGCTATCTCTCCCAGCTGGGCCCCATCGAACTCGGTGCCGTCGATCTCGGAGCGATCGACGACAACCCGTTTTTCTGCGCGGATCCATCGCGCATCACGGAGCTCGAGAACTTCATGGACGAGCTGCGTGAGCAGGGCGATTCGATCGGCGCGAAGATCAGCGTACTGGCGAGCGGCATGCCGGTCGGCCTCGGCGAACCCGTGTTCGACAAGCTCGAGGCGGATCTCGCGCGCGGGCTCATGAGCATCAACGCGGTCAAGGGCGTCGAGATCGGTGCCGGCTTCGCGGCCGTCACACAGCGCGGCAGCCAGCATCGCGACGAGATGTCGGGAACCGGCTTCAGCAAGAACGATGCCGGCGGCACGCTGGGCGGCATTTCGTCCGGCCAGGATCTGCTCGCCAGCATCGCTTTGAAACCGACATCGAGCATCTCAGTGCCGGGCAAGACGATCGACAGGAGCGGCAAGGAGACCGAAATCGTCACGAAAGGCCGCCACGACCCCTGCGTGGGCCTGCGCGCGACGCCGATCGCCGAGGCGATGGTCGCGCTGGTCATCATGGACCATTTTTTGCGCAATCGTGCACAAAACGCCGACGTTCAGTCGGGAACACCCGCCATAACGCAGACAGGACAATGACCGATCGATTTAATGTAGCCGTCGTCGGCGCCACGGGCGCCGTCGGTGAAGCCATGCTCGAGATACTCGCGGCGCGCAAGTTCCCCGCCGGCAAGATATACGCGCTTGCGAGTGAGCGTTCCGTGGGAATGAAAGTCGCCTTCGGGAATCGCGAGCTGACTGTCGAGGACCTTGCCGGTTTCGATTTTTCCAAAGCGCAGATCGGCCTGTTTTCGGCTGGCGGGTCCATCTCGGCGGAGTATGCGCCGAAGGCCGCCGAGGCCGGCTGCGTGGTCGTGGACAACACCTCGCACTTCCGCTACGAGGACGACATACCGCTCGTGGTGCCAGAGGTGAATCCCGCGGCGATCGACGACTATCGAAGCCGCGGCATCATCGCCAATCCCAATTGTTCGACGATCCAGATGGTTGTCGCGCTGAAACCGATTTACGACGCGGCCGGAATCGAGCGCATCAACGTGGCGACCTACCAGGCTGTATCCGGCGCCGGCCGCAGCGCGATCGAGGAGCTGGTGCGGCAGACGACCATGCTCCTGAACGGGCGTCCGTTGGAAATCGAAGGGCCCGCGAAGCAGATCGCGTTCAATGCGGTGCCGCACATCGATACCTTCCTGGACAATCGCTACACCAGGGAAGAGATGAAGATGGTCTGGGAGACGCGCAAGATTTTCGACGATCCCGACATTCTCGTGAATCCCACGGCCGTGCGAATTCCCGTGTTTTACGGGCATTCCGAGGCGGTGCACATCGAGACCCGCGACAAGATTTCGGCGGCCGAAGTTTGCGAGCTGTTGCGCAATGCGCCCGGCGTGACACTCCTCGACGGTGTCGAGACCGGCGCATACCCGACAGCAGTGACGGAAGCGTCCGGCCGCGATCCCGTTTTCGTCGGTCGGGTGCGCGAGGACATCTCTCACCCGCGCGGGATCGATCTCTGGGTGGTCGCCGATAACATACGTAAGGGCGCGGCTCTAAATAGCGTCCAAATTGCTGAAATTTTGGCGAAAAACCATTTATAGGCTATAGTTCGCAGGCAGTTGGAGAGGCAGCACTGCCTGCCATGCGACTGTCTCTGCGCGGCGTCTGCAGAGGCACTTGGGGAGTTGGAGACCATCATTATGCCGCGACGAAGCAATCGAATTTCGCTTGCGCTCGTTTTATTGTTGTCGGGTAACGCCTGGGCCCTTGGCCTCGGTGAGATCCGTCTTGATTCAGCGCTGAACGCGCCCATGCGTGCGCAGATCGAATTGCTGTCGGCCACGCCGGAGGAACTCGAGAACCTCCAGGTCGGGCTCGCCGCGCAGGAGACTTTCGAGCGTTACGGACTCGACAGGCCTTACTACCTGCAGGATCTCCGCTTCGAGATCGTCAAGTCGGGCTCGTCCGAGGGCAATTACGTACGGGTCAGCTCCACAACGCCGATAACCGAGCCATTTCTCACGTTCCTCGTCGAGGCCACGTGGTCGCGCGGCCGCCTGTTGCGCGAGTACACGGTATTGCTGGATCCGCCGACCTTCGCGCCGCCCCCGGCCGAGGAAAGCCGCCCGGCCGTCACGGCGCCGCAGCGCAGCACGCCGTCGGACAGCGCTCGCATCGAACGCCAGGCAGAACCGCAACCAATGCCCGCTGCCGAGGCGCCAGCCGCCAGGCCCCAGCCGATTCCCGCGCCGGCGCCACGAACCGAGCCCGAGGCCGAACCCGAGCCCAAGCCGCAGGCCGGCGAGCCGGACCTGCCGTTCGATTCTGCATCCGGCGAAGCCTATCTGGTGCAGCGCGGTGAGACGCTGTGGGGCATTGCGTCCCGTTCGCGGCCGGATTTCCGCCTGACGATGAACCAGACGATGCTCGCCATCTTCGAGGCGAATCCCGAGGCCTTCGGCGGCAATATCAATATTCTGCGTGCCGGCGCGCGGCTGAGAATCCCCAGCGCCGACGATATATACCGGATCGATCGCGCCTACGCGCTGAATGAAGCGAAGCGCCAGAATGCGGCATGGAGCGGCGCGCCCGAGCCTGCGCCTGCAACGGAAGAGCCCGTGGCGACGACGACGCGTCCGAGCCTGCAGCTCGTGCCACCCGACGAAGAACCCGCCGGTCTGGGGACCGGGGCCGAAGTGCCCGACGATGCGGCAACTACGCCTTCCGAACCAGACATGTCTCTGCGCGAGCAGGAAGTGGTCGATCGCATCGCCGAGCTCGAGGCGGCCGACATCCCGCAGCAGCAATCGCTCATCGAAATACGGGACAATGAGCTGGCCGCGTTGCGGCAGGAACTGGCCGACATTCGCGGCGAACTTTACGAGCCGGAATCCTTCGAGCCCGTCGGCTACGAGACCGTCGGCGCCGAGGATGAGCTATCGCCCGAAGATGAGTTACTTGCGGAGCCGGAGGAGACGGAGGCGGTCGATGCCGCCGCGGAAGACGAGGCTGACACGGCAATCCAGCCGCCGAGCAATGTGATTTCGGCGCCGGTCCGCGCCGAGCCGACGTTGCTCGACAAGATCATCGGTATCGCCACGAATACCTGGGTCCTGATCATTGCCGGCGCGGTGCTCCTTGCCGGTGCCGTGTTGTTCTGGTTCGTACGCCGCGGGCGGGGCGATGACGACGAAGAGTGGACGAGTGCAGGCATGTCGGCGCCCAATCTCGACGATACCGCCTTGTCGTCCACCGAGGCGCTGCGCGCGCCGTCGCGCGACGACGAATCGATCGTGGTGGTTGAGCAGGGTTCGACGAGCATCGGCCCGCTCGACGAGGACACGCTCGACGCCCCCGGCCCCGGGCCGGGCAGTGCCGGGCAGACGGTCGAAATGAGCGAACTGGGCTCGATGGAGGACACGTTCAGCAGCGAGACTGCGGTCAACCTCGACCAGAGCGACCCGATTGCCGAAGCCGATTTCCACATGGCCTACGGTCTCTATGACCAGGCGGCCGACCTGGTCAACGGTGCCCTCGAGGCCGAGCCGGAAAGGCTCGATCTCCTGACCAAGCTCTGCGAGATCTACTTCGTATGGGGCAACCGCGACGCGTTTGTCGATGCGGCCGGCCGCGTAAAGCAGGTAGCCGGCGACGACGAAAGCGGCGACTGGGACAAGATTGTCATCATGGGACAGCAAATCGCGGCCGACGACGCCTTGTTCGCCGGCGCCGGGGTTGCCGGGGCGACGAAAGCCGTGGATCTCTCGTTCGATGCCGAATCGGACGAGGGCGGCGCCCTGGACATGGATTTTGGCGCGAGCGACGAGGGCGGCGACGAAGTCATTGACCTCGGCGGGGACCGTGACAGCGACGATGTCTTCGACTTCACCGCTTCCGACGACACCGCGGAGGAGGTCATCGACCTGAGCGGCGCCGAGGAAAGCGCGGGCGCACCCGGCGCAGATGACGAGGGCGTAGACTTCGTGTTCGACGAAGAACCGGCGGCGGAGAAGAGCGAGGCCGGCAGCGACGACGTCGACTTCGATTTCTCTCCTGAGGAGCCGGAGCGCGAGACTCCGACCATCGAGGAACAGTTCTCCGGTATCGATTCGACCTCCGAGTTGCCGTCGATCCCGGATGCGGTGGAGGAACCCACTGCCGAGCCGGCGCCGTCATCGGAAGAAACGGCCGAGATCAATCTCGACGAACTCGGTCTCGACGTCGACTCGCTCGCCGAGACCGAGCTCGCGTCGCTCGATGATATCGAGGACCTGGATGAGGCGGCCGATGATGACGTTACGGCAAGCCAGAAGATTCTCGAACAAACGGGCGTGAACGAAGCGCTGGAAGACAGCGCCGAAGCTACGGGCCGGAACCCGGAAGTCGATCCCGACGCGACCGGCGTGCACGCAGGATTCGACGCCGACGAGACCGGCCTCAACGAGGAACTCGATATCGAGCAGGCGCTGTCGAAGACCTCGGAAATGCGCCTGGCCGCCGACGAGACCGGCCAGAATCCCTTGCTGGAGCGGGTCGAGGAGGACACCGACGTCGATTTCGACGATAGCCTGCTCGAGGCGACAGGCCACACGCAGATCCTGCCTGAGGATTTCGCGGTCGAAACGGTCACGAATGCCGGGGAAGGCGACGTGATCCCCGACGAGGCCGAGACGCTCCTGGCGTCACTGGACGACGAGGGCGACGACGACGAAACGATGCTCGCGAGCAGTTTGAACGAGGAAGCCGATTTCGACTTTGCGAAGACCGAGGCGCTGCCGCCGGATGTCTTTACCGGCAGCATGGGCCTGGACGAGACCGGCGAGATGCCGGCCGTGGCGAGCACCGATGTCGACCTCGACCTCGACGACCTGACCGCGGCGCTCAAGGTCAGCGAAATGGGCGATACGGTGGACATGCCGCGCGACGATGCAACCGTGGAACATGTGCGTCCGCGCTTCGATGAGTCCGACGACACGTCTGAAGTGCCGACGATGTCGCTATCGCCCGACGACATGAGCGAAGATCTTCACGAAGCGCGCACGATGACCGAAGTGGGCACGAAGCTGGATCTCGCGCGCGCCTACGTGGACATGGGTGATCCGGACGGGGCTCGCAGCATCCTCGAGGAAGTCCTCGACGAGGGTGACGAATCGCAGCGCCAGCAGGCGCAGCAGCTGCTGGAATCGCTGTCGGGTTGAGTGCACGCAAAGCTATCGGCATAGAATACGACGGTACCGCGTATAACGGCTGGCAGCGCCAGCGCACCGGGCTGGGCGTGCAGGAACGGCTCGAGCAGGCACTGGGCGAGGTTGCCAACGAGCCTGTCGAGGTGACCTGCGCGGGGCGCACCGACGCCGGCGTGCATGCGAGCGGGCAGGTGGCGCATTTCGATACCGGAGCCGAACGCAGCGAGCGCGGCTGGCTGCTGGGCGCGAACACCAACCTTCCCGACGATATCTGCGTAACCTGGGTACAAACCGTCGGCGACGATTTCCATGCGCGCTTCTCTGCTACGGCGAGGCGCTACCGGTACCGTATTCTCAATCGCCTCGTGCGTTCGGCGCTGTATCGCCGTCGGGCCTGGTGGGTGCACCAGCATCTCGATCACCGGCGCATGCACGAGGCGGCGCAGGCGCTGCTCGGCGAACACGACTTTTCGGCTTTTCGCGCGGCCGGGTGCCAGGCATCGAACGCCGTGCGGGAGGTGATGAGCATCCGAGTGGCGCGCGACGGCGACTGGGTGCTGCTCGACATCACGGCCAATGCCTTCCTGCAGCACATGGTGCGCAATATCACGGGGACGCTCGTCGCGATCGGTAGCGGCGACGAGGACGTCGGCTGGGCGGCCAGGGTACTCGCCGGCGGGGACAGAACCCGCGCGGGCATGGCGGCGCCGCCGCACGGCCTGACCCTGGTGCAGGTCTTTTATCCCGAGGCGTTCGGCATTCCCGCGCCGTTCGAATTGGGGCAGTAGCGGAATTTGGATATGATGCGCGCATGAGCTGGTTCGAAAAATTGATGCCGTCGCGCATCAGCACGGAAAAGCGCACGCGCTCGGTGCCGGAAGGTGTATGGATCAAGTGCGCACGCTGCGATGCGCAGCTGTACCGGAACGAGCTGGAGCGGAATCTCCAGGTGTGCCCGAAGTGCAATTTCCACATGCGCATCGGGGCACGCCAACGGCTGGACGCGTTTCTCGACCCGGACTCGGTACAGGAGCTGTTTGCTAATCTCGAACCGGAAGACCCGCTCAGGTTCCGCGACAGCAAGCGCTATCGCGACCGCATTTCACAGGCGCAGAAAAAGACCGGTGAGAAGGACGCGCTGGTTGCGGCCACCGGAGCCTTGCTCGGGCGTCCGATCGTGGTCTGCGCTTTCGAGTTTGCTTTCATGGGCGGCTCAATGGGTTCGGTGGTCGGTGAGCGCTTTTCGCGCGCCGCGCGGCACGCCGCCGACAACAACATGCCCCTGATCTCGTTCGCGGCAAGTGGCGGTGCGCGCATGCAGGAGGCGCTGTTCTCCCTGCTGCAGATGGCGAAGACCTCCGCGGCACTGGCGCAGCTCGGGCAAAAACACGTGCCGTACGTTTCTGTCCTCACGGATCCCACCACGGGCGGTGTCTCCGCCAGCCTTGCGATGCTCGGGGATGTCAATATCGCCGAGCCGAATGCGCTGATCGGTTTCGCCGGGCCGCGCGTGATCGAACAGACCGTGCGCCAGACCCTGCCCGAGGGCTTTCAGCGCAGCGAATTCCTGCTCGACCACGGCGCGCTCGACATGATCGTGGATCGTCGCGAAATGCGCGAGCAGATTGCGGAATTGCTGGCCAAGTTCGAACATCGCCCGAGCCCGCTCGAGACCGACTGACGAAAATGTCACCGCCCCGGTTGCCGCTGCCGGACTGGCTGCGCCGTCTCGAGACCCTGTCGCCGAAGGAGATCGACCTCGGCCTCGAGCGCGTGGCCGGCGTCCTCGGCCGCATGAGCCTCGCGCCGCCGGCGCGAATTATTCTGGTGGGCGGGACCAACGGCAAGGGCTCCAGCGTCGAGATGCTGCGCACCTTGTTGAGCGGCGACAGAGTCGTCGGGACATACACCTCGCCGCACGTCATTCGTTACAACGAGCGCATCGCCGTCAACGGCCTGCCGGCAACGGACGAAGAGATCGTTGCCGCGTTCGAGCGCGTCGAGGCTGCGCGAGGAGATGCCCCGCTGACCTACTTCGAGTTCGGCACACTCGCGGCGCTTGCCGTGTTCGACGCCGCGGCGGTCGATACGGCCATCCTGGAGGTCGGCTTGGGTGGCCGCCTCGACGCGGTCAACGTCGTGGACCCCGACGCATCTCTTATCACCAACGTGTCGCTCGATCATTGCGAATGGCTGGGCGACGACCGCGAGAGCATCGGTTACGAGAAGGCGGGCATCATGCGCGCGGGGAAGCCGGCCGTCTTCGCGGATGCGGACATGCCCGCTTCGGTGGCTGCGCACGCGGAGAAGCTCGGTGCGCAGCTGCTCCGCGCGGGGCGGGACTATACCTGGACGCTCGCAGAGGACGGCCATTGGTCCTGGCGCGGCCGGCACGCCGAGCTTGCGGATCTCGCGGTACCGGCGCTGCGTGGTCCGATGCAGCTGCAGAATGCGGCCGGGGTTCTCGCGCTCATCGAGGCGCTGGGACTGCTGCAGCTACTCGACCCGGCGCACGTCAATCGTGCGTTCAGCAGCCTGTACCTGCCCGGGCGCATGCAGGTTATCGAGCGCGGACAACGATGGTTGCTCGACGTTGCCCACAATCCCGCGGCGGCCGCGGCACTGGCGGCGAGCCTGCGGCAACACGAGGCACCTGCAAGCGCCGCGATCATCGGCATCCTCGACGACAAGGACGTCGAGGGCATCGTCGAGCCGCTCGCGGCGCACGTGGACAACTGGATTGCGATAACGGCGGCCAGTCCGCGGGCGATCGATGCCGCCGAACTGGCGAGGAGGGTCGCGAACGCGACCGACAAGGCCTGCCTGATTGCCGACAGCCCGGACATGGCAATCGAGCATGCCCGGGCAGTAGCCGCGAGCGGCGACCGCGTGCTGGTCACCGGCTCGTTTTTCACGGTCGGACCCGTTCTCGAGCGCCTCTCCGCGCACGACTGATATATACTGCGGCCGCCTGGGAAATGACCTGCCAACAATGGATCGAGCTTTGAAAGAACGCATCATTGGCGCGGCTGTGCTCGTCGTTTTCGTCGTGCTCATCGTGCCGGTATTCCTCGACGGGCCGCCACAGAGCGGTGAGATCGTGAGCGAGCGTGTGCCACTGCCGGGCCAGGCTGAAGAGGGCGAAACGCGAACGGTCGTGCTGGAGCGCGACAGGGACGAGCCGGTGCCGGTGCCGGTCACGCAAGCGGAAACCGAACGGCCGCAACCCGCGAAACCGGAGTCGAAACCCGAGCCGGAATCCAGGCCCGAGCCCGAATCCGAGCCCGAGCGGAAACCCACGCCGGCAAAGCCCGCGGTGCAACAGCCTGCCGCGGCAGGCGATTCGCCGACGGGCATGTGGGCGGTGCAGCTGGGCAGCTTCGGCAGCCAGCAAAACGCCGAGCGGCTCGCGGCGGACCTTCGAAAACAGGGATTTGCGGCCTTTCTCAGCCAGCTGTCTACGGATTCCGGCGAGCTTCACCGCGTGCGAATCGGGCCGCAGAAGGACCGCGAGAGCGCCGAAGCGATGGCTGAACGGCTGGCGAAAGCCGGCCACAAGGGCCAGGTGGTGCCGCATCCCTGATTCGGGATGCGTTGTGACAACGTTCTGTTAGAATTTCCTCCCGTCCTGCTCCGAGCCGCGCACTGGATTCTCGACATCGCTGATGCCGATCATCGATATAATCATCCTCGTTGCCATCGTCGTTTCGGTCATCGTCGGCATGGTGCGCGGCTTCGTGAAAGAGGCGATTTCGATCGTCGCGCTGTTGCTGGCGATCTGGGCGGCGCTGTATTTCGGGCCCGCTGTGGGCGTAGCGATGGCGGGGTGGCTCGACTCGGAGGAGTTGCAGATGTGGTTCGGCCGCATCTTCCTGTTCGCCGTCATTCTTTCCGTCGGCGGGCTTCTGAGCTGGGGATTGTCGAAGCTCGTTCGCCTGTCGATCCTGTCGGGCATGGACCGTTTTCTCGGTTCGGTGTTCGGTTTTTGTCGCGGCCTGCTGCTCATTGCGGTAGGTGTCATTCTCGGCCAGTACGCGGGATTCTCGAACGATCCCTGGTGGCAGGACTCGATGTTGATTCCGCACCTCGAGGTTGTGGCCGACTGGATCAAGGTGATGGCGCCGCAGGGCTACGAACTGCTGACGCCGGACGTACCGGCGGAGGCGCTGCCGGTCGAACTGCCGGAGCAGCTCAGGCTGCCGGGCGGTAACTGAACACGGAGTGATTGCATGTGCGGTGTTATCGGAATCGTTAGCAGGAATCCCGTCAACCAGGCCCTTTACGATGGCCTGACAGTGATGCAACACCGTGGACAGGATGCCGCGGGTATCGTCACCTGGGGCGAGGACGGGCTGATGCAGCGCAAGGCCAATGGGCTCGTCCGTGACGTGTTCCGCACGCGCCACATGCTGCGGTTGTCCGGCAACGTAGGTATCGGCCACGTGCGCTACCCGACGGCCGGGGGCTCGAAGTCCGCCGAGGCGCAGCCTTTCTACGTGAACTCGCCGTACGGCATCTGCCTCGCACACAACGGCAACCTCACGAATCACAATGAACTCGCGGATCTTTTGATCAGTGAAGATCGCCGCCACCTGAGCACCGATTCCGACTCCGAGGTATTGCTCAACGTATTCGCGCACGAATTGCAGATTCGTGTGAACGGCCACCCGACGGCCGACCAGGTCTTCGACGCCGTCGAGGCGCTGCACAAGCGCTGCTCCGGCGGCTACGCGGTCGTCGCGCTGATTGTCGGCTACGGCATCGTGGCATTTCGCGACCCCAGCGGGATCCGCCCGCTGGTACTCGGCAGGCGTGAAGCCGACGGCGGTCACGACTACATGGTGGCCTCCGAGAGCGTCGCGCTCGACGTGCTCCAGTTCGAGCGGATGCGCGACCTCAAACCGGGCGAGACGATCTATATCGAGAACGGCGGCACCTTGCACAGCCGGGAGCATCGCGGTGAAGTACGGCACACGCCGTGCATCTTCGAGTACGTGTACTTTGCAAGGCCCGACTCGATCCTGGACGACATCTCGGTCTACAAGGCGCGCTTGCGCATGGGCGAGCAGCTGGCGGGAAAGATCGTGCGCGATTTTCCCGATCACGATATCGATGTCGTCATCCCCATCCCCGACACGAGCCGCACGTCGGCGTTACAGGTTGCCTACCACCTCGGGGTCAAGTATCGCGAAGGTTTTATCAAGAACCGCTATATCGGCAGGACGTTCATCATGCCGGGGCAGGCGGAGCGCGATAAGTCTGTGCGCCGCAAACTGAACGCGATCGGCCTGGAATTCCGCGGCAAGAACGTCCTGCTCGTCGACGACTCGATCGTGCGCGGCACCACGTCGCGGCAGATCATCAAGCTCGCGCGCGACGCCGGCGCGAGAAAAGTCTATTTCGCTTCGGCGGCGCCGCCCGTGCGCTACCCCAATGTTTACGGCATCGACATGCCCGCTGCCTCGGAGTTGATTGCGAATGGCCGCGACGTCGATGAAATCGCGAAGCTGATCGGCGCCGACAAGCTTATTTACCTGGACTTACACGGTCTCATTCGCTCGGTGCGACACGATAATTCGGTGATCGAGGAGTTCGACGCCTCTTGTTTCTCCGGCGAGTACGTCACTGGGGACGTTACCGACGAGTACCTGCAGAACCTCGAAAAGCAACGCAACGACAGCGCCAAGCAGGCACGCGAAGCGCGCTACAGGGAACTCGTTGCGCCCGATGAACCGGGGACGGGGAAGCGACCCAAACCGGCCATTGGCATGTAGCGCCTTGGCTGCCGGCGCAGTCGCGTGAGCGTACGTTTCATGATCATCGACGGCCAGGCTGCCTTCCGTCGCCTGTTGAGGCACCACGTGTCCACGCACTGGCCCGACGCGATCATTACCGACTTCGACCCGATTGTCAGCGGCCACTTGCCCGATGAGTTTTCCGGTGCCGGTAACGACGTCATCCTGTTGGGCAGCGAACTCGGGGATCGGCAAGGCGTCGACGTCATCAAGCGCTTCAAGAAACAGCCGGGTTTTCCGCCGGTCGTGTATTTCGGTCAAAAGGACGAGGCGGGACCGGTGCTCGATCGCGGCGCGGACGGTTGCTTTCTGAGGCAAGGATTCAGCCATGACGCGCTGATCGTGCGCCTGAGTGACATTCTCGTTGCCCGGCGCCGCGTATCGTCGACGGGCTCACTGTTCGTCGGTGACAAGGCAGCCGGCATAGACCCGTTGATCAAAGGTTATCGATTTCTGAAGAAGCTGGGCACCTCGTCGCATTCGAGCGTGTATCTCGCGGAACGCGAGAAGACCGGCGCGAAAATGGTGCTCAAGGTACTCAGGCAGATTCCGGACGTGAACGACGAGAGCATCGCCGCGTTCGACCGTTTCCTGCAGGAATACGAGATGATTGCCGAGATCGATCATCCCAACATCGTGAAAATCTACGACCTCGGTGTTGCGGACGACCATGCGCACATCGCCATGGAGTACCTGGACGCTGGCGATCTCAGGCAGCGGATCAACGAGAAGATACGTGCTCCTGTCGCCGTCAACTACCTGCGGGAGGTTGCGAGCGCGCTCGCGAGAATTCACTCCGTGGGCATCCTGCACCGCGATCTCAAGCCGGGCAACATCATGCTGCGCCGGGACAATTCGCTCGCGCTCATCGATTTCGGCCTGGCAAAGCGCCTGCGCCTGCAGATGGAGATTACCGGTAGCGGTGAAATCTTCGGCACGCCGTATTACATGAGCCCGGAGCAGGGCCACGGCAACCCCGTCGACGAGCGCAGCGATATTTACAGTCTTGGCGTGATTTTTTACGAGATGCTGACGGGTGAGAAGCCGTACCAGGCGGAATCCGCGATGGGCATCATCTACAAGCATGCGCAGGCGCCGATCCCCTTGTTGCCGACGCGGCTGGCAGAGTACCAGTCGCTCCTGAACATGATGCTCGCAAAGAACCCCGAAGACAGGCTGCAGTCGGTGTCCGAGGTCGAAGAATGGCTCTAGACACGCCGGTGCCTGCGAATATCGACGCTTTTTTCGAAACGCCGACCCCCGAGGCCTGGCTCGATGCGGCGAGCGAGAGGTTACCCGAGTTGCTGCTCGACCACGCGAACTGCGAACTCAAGGCGGCGTCGACCGCGCTCGGCTTTCTGTACCGCTACCCCGAGCGCACCCTGCTCGCGCAACGCATGTCACGGCTTGCCCGCGAGGAACTGCGGCATTTCGAGCAGGTGCGCACGATCATGGACGAGATGCAGGTGCCGTTCGAGCGTCTCACCGCTTCCCGCTATGCGGGCGGCTTGCGCGAGGCCGTGCGAGACGAGGAGCCCTTAAAGCTGCTCGATATGTTGCTGATCGGCGCCCTCATCGAGGCGCGCTCCTGCGAACGCTTTGCGCGGCTCGCGCCACGGCTGCCGGAGAGACTCGCAAGATTTTACAGCGGGTTGCTCGCGTCGGAGTCACGCCACTTCGAGCACTATATCGGCTTCGCCCTGACGGAGACCGGGGTGTCGCAATCCGAACTGGACGAGCGGCTGGCGGAGCTGAAGGCGGTTGAAGCGGCGCTGATTACGGCGCCGGACCCCCGGTTTCGCTTTCACTCGGGTCCGCCTGCCGGGGAATAGCGCTCAGTTCCAGCCCGTCCTCGTCCCAGCGCACCACGCTGCCCTGGTCGTACCAGTCGCCGAGCACGACGCGCTTGGCGAAGCGGTCGTCTACTTCGACGCCGTGAATGCCGGGGCGGTGGGTATGGCCATGCAGCAGGATTTCGACGCCATGGTCCGAGACGATCTTCTTCACCGCGTCGGAGTTGACGTCCATGATCGACTCGCTGAGGGTCTTGTTGCGCGCCTGGCTTTGAGCGCGGGCCTGTTTCGCGATCGCGATGCGTTCTTCGAGCGGTTTCGCGAGCATCGTTGCCTGCCATTCCGGGTTGCGGGTCATCGCGCGCATCTGCTGGTACTCGGTGTCGTCGGTGCACAGGGCATCGCCGTGGCTGAGCAACACCGATTTGCCGTAGAGTTCGAGCGGGCAGGGGTCCGGCAGGATCGTGACGCCGGTCTCCTCGGCGAATTTCTCGCCGATCATGAAATCGCGGTTGCCGTGCATGAAGTAGACGGGCACGCCGCTGTCCGTGAAAGCGCGCAGCGACCGCTTGATCGAGGCGTAGTACTCATCGGGATCGTCATCACCGACCCAGTACTCGAAGAAGTCGCCCAGGATGTACAGGGCTTCCGCGTCCGCTGCTTCCTCATCGAGGAAGTCGAGGAACTGCTCGCCGATCTCGGGGCGGTCGGCCTCGAGATGCAGGTCGGAGATAAAGAGCGTGGCCATGTCAGTCGTACGTCACGCGCGACATTTTCTTTATGACGATCGGCACCATGGGCA
This sequence comes from uncultured Gammaproteobacteria bacterium, assembly GCA_965365575.1. Taxonomy (GTDB): domain Bacteria; phylum Pseudomonadota; class Gammaproteobacteria; order Steroidobacterales; family Woeseiaceae; genus UBA1847. Next base: position 1,020 of record CBDUCE010000010.1, on the reverse strand, counting down.
CGTCGGAACGCAGCTTGCCCTGTGGGCCGGTGCGCACCGAGACGATCTCGTCCACGACCTCCATGCCCTCGATCACGTAGCCGAACACCGCGTAGCCCCAGCGGTTCGTTCCGGGGTCCAGGCGCACATTGTCGGCGACGTTGATGAAAAACTGGGTATTGGCGGAGTGCGGATCGCTGGTGCGTGCCATCGCGACCGTCCCGCGCACGTTGCTCATGCCGTTGCCCGACTCGTTGGGAATACTCGCGTCGTCTTCCTTGAGTTCGAGGCCGGGGGTGTAGCCGCCGGCCTGAGCCATGAAGCCGGGGATGACCCGGTGGAATATGAGCCCGTCGTAAAAGCCGCTGTCCACGAGTTTGAGGAAGTGGCCGACCGTGATCGGCGCGAGCTTGCCCTCGAGTTCGAGCTTGATGTCGCCCATCGTCGTCTCGATCAGGATGTGGGGATGCGCCGGCACCTTGTCGGCCGCGAACGCCAGGCTGCTGGCGAGCGCGAGGGCCAGCGTGATCACGATCTTTCTCATGCCGATATTCCTCGTTCGACCATTTCGAGAGCCGCGACCATAGCACTGTTTCGGCACAACTCGTAGTGGGGGGAATGCCTGGCATGCAGACAGTTCGAACAATCGGAATAGCTCTCGAAATGCCCGGTGCCTCTGGGGTGCCGCGAGCCGGCGCGAACCGTTTGATTGACGGGCTTCCAGCCCGCCCGTATCATCATCCCCCGCAAAGCCCGGCTCCGGCCGGGTTTTGTGTGGCAGAATGACGGGCATCGGGGCATGGCGCAGTCTGGTAGCGCATCTGCTTTGGGAGCAGAGGGTCGGCGGTTCGAATCCGTCTGCCCCGACCACTGAATTGTTCGACGGCAGCAACTGGCGCCCGTAGCTCAACCGGATAGAGCATCGGCCTTCTAAGCCGAGGGTTGCAGGTTCGAGTCCTGCCGGGCGCGCCAGATTTGCTGGCTTCTAGTAAGATACGCAAAACCGTGGTGGGCGTAGCTCAGTTGGTAGAGCCCCGGGTT
>CBDUCE010000009.1:0-32269 GCA_965365575.1 uncultured Gammaproteobacteria bacterium | reverse complement strand
CCTGGTCGAGGTATTTCTGCTCGTAGCCCGGCTTGTAGCCCTGGTGCACGTGGCGAACGTTGCCTTCTCGATCCACGATGACCGTAACGGGCATGGCGTCGACCTGGTACAGACGGCTGACTTCCTTCGTCGCGTCGAACAGCACGGGGAAGCTCACTCCGAGCTCGTTGATCATCTCCATGGCACGATTCGAATCGTCGTCGATATTGACGCCGAGCAGGTTGAAGCCAACGCGCTCATAGCGTGAATAAAGCTCATCGAGCAGCGGCATTTCCTGCCGGCAGGGACCGCACCAGGTGGCCCAGAAATTGATCATGACGACGTCACCGCGGTACTCGGAGAGCCGCATGTTCTGGCCCGACGAACTCTTCAACGCGAAGTCCGGTGCCGGCTGCCCCGCCAGCCCCGACGAGGCCAGGCTGCTGGCTGCAAACACGCTGAATACGACACCTGCAAGCAAGTTTCTGATCTTCATGATTCCTTTCCTTGTGTTACCCGCCAAGTTCCATCCATGTTCTGTACAAGCACGCAAGTTCGCTTGCTCGCGCCCGGCGCGCGCCAACGATCGATGTGGAATGGTGACAGCCAGGCCCCTCGAGGGCCGTGATTATCGTCACAATTGCCTCGAATGCTCTCGACATAATCGCCACCGAAACAGCGGCAGCAAAAGATCGAATCGAGCCCGAAATCGACGAATGGCGCCTTGTTCGTGACAGGCATGCGGTCAATCTACGCAACGCAGATTATGTCAAGGCGATGCCTGTGCCCGCCGTTGCAGGCGCGCTGGCGTACCTGCCACGGGGCCGTATCCGGAGTCCCTCAAGGTCTCTGTACGGACATCCTATGATAGGCGTATCAATATGAATTTAAAGTGAAAAGTCGTCGCCTTTCGGCGACATTTCGGGTGTTTTTTTGCGACAGTCTACGGCTGCTCGCCGACGCAGATTTCCGCAGGGGGTGCGGGGAGTGATGAATCCGCCCCGGCCGAACCGGGGTCCGCCAGGCCGGACGAATAGAAGATCTGGCCGTCGGCATCGATGACAATCGCTTCGTAGTCCGGCAGGCAGCCGATGAGTCTGAGTCCCTCGTCGACACCCATGACAAAAACCGAGGTCGACAGCGCGTCCGTCATGACCGCGTCGGGGCCGATAACCGTCGCGCTGTGAACGCCCTCGACCGGCCGGCCGGAGCTCGGCTTGATGATATGGTGATAGCGCGTCCCGTCTTCGTCGAAGTAGCGTTCGTAATCCCCGGACGTCGAGATCGCCTCGTCTTCCAGCGGTACCGATATCGCCACTTCACCGTCTTTGCGCGGGTCACGAATACCGATCATCCATGGACGGCCGCGCCGATCCCCCAGGAGCCGCGAGTCGCCGCCCGCCGTTACCACACCGAATTCGACGCCGTGCTGGCGCAAGATATCGACGCCGCGCTCGACCACGTAGCCTTTCGCGATGCCGCCGAGATTGATCCGCACGCCTTGCTGTGCGAAGCGCACGGTACCCTTACCCTGGTCGAGCATGACGTTGCGAAAATCGATATTGCGGCGCTCGGCCTCCACGGTCGCATCATCCGGACGCTGGCGCTCCCGGAAGTCGTAGTGCTGCCCGACGCTGTCGTAGGTGATGTCGAAGGCGCCGCGAGTAAGAACGGAGATATCCAGCGAGCGGCGGATGAGCTGGAACAACTCCTCGCTGGCAAATACCGCTTCGTCGGCCGCGCGCCGGTTGATGTCGGAAATGAGGCTGGTGTCGACGTATGTGCTCATCAGCGCATTGATACGATCGACCTCAGCGAAGATCTCCTCGACGATCGCGTCTCCCTCGACGTCGTTTTCGTGCCAGAAGTAGACGCTGACCTCGGTGCCCATCTTTGGCCGCTCATCGGCGTGCCAATCGGCCCTGACGATACTCGAAACAAGAAAAATCGCCATTATTCCTAGGTTTGCGAGCCTGCACGCATTAAACTTGCTGCCGGGCTTTTCCGAAAAGGAGCGGGACGGTGAAATCATTCCTGGTTTTCCTCGCCATTATCGCGGCGTTCGTGTTCTGGGCGATCAGTATTTACAACCGTCTGATCAACGAACGCAACCGCGTGCGGAATGCGTTCGCGCAAATCGACGTGCAGCTGACGCGCCGCTACGACCTGATTCCCAACCTCGTCGAAGCCGTCAAGGGCTACATGAAGCACGAAAGAGAGACCCTGGAGGCAGTCATTAACGCCCGTAATGCCGCCCAGCAAGACCTGCAGGCCGCCAAGGTCGACCCCGCAAACGCGGAAGCGATCAAGAAACTGGGCGCCTCCGAGGGTGCGCTGGGCGCGGCGCTGGGCCGCCTGTTCGCGTTGTCGGAAGCATATCCCGACCTGAAGGCGAATGAAAACATGATGCAGTTCCAGGAGGAGCTGGCGAGCACCGAAAACAAGGTGGCTTTTGCTCGCCAGGCGTTCAACGATTCGGTGCTGAGCTACAACAACACGGCAGAGAATTTCCCCAACAACATCATCGCCGGGATGTTCCGCTTCGAGCTGGCGAGCTTCCTCGAAATCGAGTCTGACGAGAAACGCGACGTGCCGGACGTTTCGTTCACCTGACAGTCCGCTTCCGGGCATTGAATTTTTTCGACGCGCAGGATCGGGCACGCAAGACCACGCACTTGCTGGTCGTGGTCTACTTCTTCGCGACCGCCCTGATCGTGCTCGGCGTGACGCTGGTGGTCGGACTTGCGCTGTTCGGTACCTCCATGGAGGGCCAGCGCTTTTCACCCGGCGAAATCCTCGCAGCCAATCCGGGGCCGTTGCTCGCGACGGCGGCAGTTACCGCGCTATTCATCGTCGGCGCAAGCCTCTACAAGACCACGGTGCTTGCCGCGGGTGGTGGACGCGTTGCGCAGCAGATGGGCGGGACGCTGGTGCCTGCGGACGTAACGGACCCGCTGCGGCGGCGCCTGCGCAACGTAGTCGAGGAAATGGCGATCGCTTCGGGCGTCCCGGTGCCGGAAATCTACGTTCTCGAAGAGGAAAGCAGCATCAATGCCTTCGCCGCCGGCTACGCCCCGGGCGACGCAGCGGTCGCCGTCACGCGCGGCACGCTGGAACTCCTGAATCGCGACGAATTGCAGGGCGTTATCGCGCATGAATTCAGCCACATCCTGAACGGCGATATGCGCCTGAACATCCGCCTCATGGGGGTATTGTTCGGCATCCTGGTACTCGGACTGATGGGCCGCATGGTCCTGCGCGGCGGGTATCACGGCCGGCTGGTGTCGAGCCGGCGCAGCAAGGGCGCGCCGGTCGTGCTACTTATCGGGCTCGGCGCGGCGATTCTCGGCTGGAGTGGCGTATTTTTAGCCCGCCTCATCAAGGCGAGCGTGTCGCGGCAGCGCGAATATCTCGCCGACGCCTCGGCCGTGCAGTTCACGCGGCAGACGGACGGTATAGCGAATGCACTGAAGAAAATCGGCGGCTACAAGGAGGCCTCGTACATCCGGTCGGCGGATCCCGAGGAGATCAGCCACATGCTGTTCGGCAGCGGGGCCCGATTTACCGGCCTGTTCGCGACCCATCCGCCGCTGGTCGACCGAATCCGCGCCCTCGATCCATCGTTCCGCGACTCCGACTATCCGCAGGTGGTGCCCGCTTCCACGGGCGAAAGGATGACCGATGGCCCGGCGAGCGCGATGGCCGCGCCCGGGGCGCCCACCCACGCCGTGCCGGCGGCGGAAATACCCGACTCGGTCGCAGATTCAGTTGGCAATCCTGGCGCAGAGGACGTGGCGTATGCCCGTCAGCTCAGGCAGTCGATTCCCGCAACGCTCTACGATGCCGCGCATTCCGCGGAACTCGCCTACCTGCTCGTGATTGCACTGATCATCGACAGGGGACAGGGGCACCGTGATCGACAGCTGGGGCTCGTCGCGGAACAGCTCGGCGCCGAGCGTTCGCGAATCGTCACGCGCCTGCACGACGAGGTAGCCGCGATGAGCGCGGAGCATCGCCTGCCGTTGCTCGAGATCACGTTTCCCGCGCTCAAGTTGCGGCCGCCGGCGCAGCTCGAGTACCTGCTCGAGCTGGCAGGCCGGCTGATCGACGTCGACGGCCAGGTCGACCTGTACGAGTATTGCTATTACCGGATATTGCGGATCAGCCTCGGCCAGGCTGCCGATCCCGCACGGTATCCCGGGCCGCGGCGCGAGGCCCGCCGCGAGATGCGGCAAGCCGTCATCGATCTGCTCACGGTGGTCGCCGACTACGGCCACCGGGACGCGGCCAGCAGCGAACGGGCGTTCGAAGCGGGCAAGGCCTACCTCGGCAAATGGGCCCGGGAGCACGACTATCAGTCGAAAGAACGCTACACGTTGCGCGCTCTCGAACGCAGCCTGGACCTGCTCACGGCGCTGAACGGCAAGGGCCGGCACCTGGTTCTCAAAGCCGTTACCGCAGTTGCGGTGCACGACAGCCGCGTTACGAGCGCCGAAACCGAGCTGATACGCACGGTGTGCGCGTCGCTCGACGTGCCGCTGCCGCCATTGATCGCGAAGCGGCGAAGCGAGAGTGAGTAACAGCCTGAATTGACGTATGATCGAGGCCTTGAGCGATTTTGGGCACTCAAGGGAGCGGACGCTGGCGTGTCCCTTCCGACACGGGGAAGACAATCATGCGTAGTAGACAACTTCAGGCTTGCCTGGCCGTAGCCGTATTGCTGTTCGCGATACCCGCGGCTGCCGCCAGCAAAGAGGAACAGCGCGTCGCCGACTCGGCAGACGTACTCGACCAGTTTCTGCGAATTCCGGAGCAGAGCATACCCCCGGCCATGCTGGCGCGGGCTTACGCCGTTGCAGTGGTACCGAGCGTCGTCCGGATAGGCTTCGGCCTCGGCGCACGACGCGGCAAGGGCATTCTCGTCGTGCGGCAGGAGGATGGCTCATGGAGCAATCCCGCGTTCATCACGCTGACGGGCGGCAGCCTGGGCTTTCAGGCCGGCGTGCAGCGTACGGATGTCGTGCTGGTATTCAAGAGCCGTCGCGGTGTGAACGACATCGCCAGCGGCAAGCTGACCCTGGGCGCGGACGCATCCATCGCCGCCGGGCCCGTGGGCCGCAGCGTGGAAGGCGCGACGGACATCCGCTTCCAGGCCGAGATCGTCTCCTACTCCCGGGCGCGCGGCATCTTTGCAGGCGTTTCTTTCGCCGGGGCGGGTGTCACGATGGATCGCAGGGCGAATGCGGCGTTCTACAGCTCACCAAGCATGACGCCGGAGAAGATCTTTGCCAGTTCCCCGAATATCGCGCCCGACATCGCGAATCGTTTCGTCCAGGTCCTGACGGCGCAGACCACACGCCTCGCGCAAGCGCCGGGGATGCAGGCCCTGCCATCGCAGGCCCCGGCCAGCGAGCCCGAATCCGGTGTGCAGACGTTCGGTATGCCGGGCCCCGCCGAGACCGGCGATAACGGCGACTCGGGCGAAGCCTACTACGATACGAATTACTGAGGCTGGTCTTCGCTGCGGCGTTTCAGTTCTTCCCGGATTTCGTCGAGATTCCGGGCGGTTTCCGCTTCCGGCTCCGGCTCCATCCCGGCCCCGGGCGCGTTGCTCGCGCCGGACGGCGCCGTATTCAGGGGCTCGCGGTAACCGCCGTCGGCGGTGTTCGCACCCTCCTCGGCAGGCTCCGGAATGATGGCGATGGGCAAGTTGCCGCTATTCGATTCCGCCGTTGGCTCGCTGTCGTCGGTCGGCAGCTGACCGAACTGCGCAAGGTAGGCGGCCTCTTTGCGACGACGTTCCGCCTCGGCGGCGCGGCGCCGCGCCTCGGCGGCGGCTTCCTGCGCGCGCCGTAGAGCCTGCCGCTTGCGCTCGGACTGTGCCTCGAATTCGGCCCGCCGTGCCGCTTCCTCCCTGGCTGCGACGATCTTGTTCGCCTCGCGGGCATTGACGCACTCCGCGTCGTAGCGTGTTTCCGCACGATTCCGGGAACAACGGACCAGCACCGCCTCGAGCACGAGCGGATTGTCCAGAAACTCCTGGACGGACCGCGGCGGCGGCGGTTCGGCGCATCCCGCAACGAGCGCGAAGCCGCCAATGAGAATTGTCAAGCGCAGTGTCATCATCAAAAATCGGATAAATTGGCTAATTGGTATAGATTTCAGCTTGCTACACCGGGAATCTTAGCACCGCTGTCAACGCCGATGAGCGGTGCGAGTTCGCAGTTTTTGCCGATGCTATAGTGACGCCCGTCATTGCAGGGGGAAGCACGCCACGTGTCGGATCAGAACCAGTTCCGGTTGCTCGGTCAACGCCGTTTCGCCCCGTTCTTCGTTACGCAGTTCCTCGGCGCACTCAACGACAACATTTTTCGCAACGGACTCGTGATCCTCGTCACGTTCCAGGGCGTGCTCGTGGCCGGGATGGACCACAGCGAGCTGGCGAACGTTGCCGGAGCACTGTTCATCCTGCCGTTCTTCCTGTTCTCGGCAGCGGCGGGACAACTCGCCGACAAGTACGAGAAATCGATGCTCATGCGGCGCATCAAGTTGCTCGAGATAGGCTTGATGGTCATCGCGGCGATCGCGTTCACGTCCGGGAGCTATGTCGTGCTCCTGCTCGTTCTGTTCCTCATGGGTTGCCAGTCGACGTTGTTCGGACCCGTCAAGTACGCGTACCTGCCGCAGCAGCTCGGCACGGATGAACTCATCGGCGGCAATGCGCTGGTTGAAGCCGGCACCTACATCGCCATCATCCTCGGACTCATCGTGGGCGGCGCGACCGTTGCCTTTAGCCCGGACTCACAGGCGCTGCTCGGCGGCAGCCTGGTCGCCGTTGCCCTCGTCGGGTACCTGGCGAGCCGACGCGTGCCACTAACGCGCGCCGTGGATCCGGGCCTGTCGATCAACTGGAATGCCTGGTCGGAAACCTGGCGCATCGTCGGTTTTGCGCGCGAGCGACGCGATGTCTTTCTCGCCATCCTCGGCATCTCGTGGTTCTGGTTCTTCGGCTCCGCCATGACCCTGCAGATGCCGGCATACACGCTGGTGATACTGAACGGCAACGCATCGATCACGACCGCACTGCTCGTATCGTTCGCGATCGGCATTGGCCTGGGCTCACTACTCTGCGAGCGCATGTCCGGTCACCGCATTGAACTCGGACTGGTTCCTTTCGGTTCTATCGGCCTCAGCCTGTTTGCGATCGACCTGTATTTCGCGCAACCGATCGCTACCGCAACATCGGTTTCGAGCATCGCCGAGTTCATGAGCCGGCCGGGCGGTTTGCGCGTGCTCGCCGATGTCCTGCTGCTCGGCGCTTTCGGCGGCTTTTACAGCGTCCCCCTTTACGCCCTTGTTCAGCAACGATCGGAACGCAAGCACCTGTCGCGAATCATCGCGGCAAACAACATCATCAACGCCGTATTCATGGTTATCGCGTCGCTGCTTTCGATTGCCGTGCTCAGTGCGGGCTTTTCCATACCCGAACTGTTCATCGTTCTCGCGCTGCTGAATGCCGTCGTCGCCATCTACATTTATACGCTGCTGCCCGAGTTCATGATGCGCTTCCTTGCGTGGATACTCGTGAACACCTTCTATCGCATACGCGCGCGCGGTGCGGAAAACATTCCGGACAAGGGCCCTGCCGTCGTCGTCTGCAATCACGTGAGCTACCTGGACCCTATAGTGCTACTCGCATCCGTGCGGCGGCCAATGCGCTTCGTGATGTACTACAAGATCTTCCGGCTGCCGCTGCTGCGATTCCTGTTCCAGCACGCGAAGGCGATTCCGATCGCCTCGGCAAGAGAAGACGAAAAGCTGATGAACGAGGCGTTCGAGAAGGTCGATGCCGAACTGGCAGCCGGAAATATCGTGTGCATATTCCCGGAAGGCGGCATCACCACGGATGGCGAAATTCAGCGTTTCCGACCCGGCATCGAGAGAGTCATCGCGAACCGCCCCGTGCCGGTTGTGCCGGTCGCGCTGCAAAACATGTGGGGCAGCTGGTTCAGCCGCAGCAACGGCGGCAGGATTCGCAAGTTTCCGCGCCGACTTTTCGCCAGGGTACCGGTCATTATCGGCGAACCCGTAGTGCCAGGCGACGTCACCGCGGCAAACCTCGAGATTCTCGTACGTACGCTGCGTGGCGACCGGCGCTAGGGCCGGTTAGCACCATCGGATCTGCTACCGCCGGCTGTGGTGATAGCCGCTCCCCAGCGGCCTTCCGTCGCCATTCCGAGCTTCTTGCGCCATTCCTCGACGAGTTCTTCGCGGTTGCCGAACAGCGCCGGGGTTCCGCTCGAGTCGAAGTGCAGCTGCGCGAGAGTAACGGACGCTGCGCGAATCACGGGCAGCTGAATCTCGTTGCCCGCCGACGTTGCCGTACTCACGATGATGCTGCCGCTGTGAGCGGGCCGCGGTCCAAAGATCGCATCCAGCCATATGAGGCCGTTCATCGACGAACTTGCGCGGTGTATCCAGCGTGCTGTCCGGAAATACACCCGCGAACCCACCGGGTTGAAGGCCACGTCCTCCACGTTCTGCGGAAGGCTGACGGACAGTTCACCGATTCGGCCTTCTTCGAGATTGAACTGCTGCGCCAGGTTGTTCTGGTCCACGAGCACGAGGTGGCGGCCGCGCGGTGACGCTCGCAACCACTTGATCGCAGACGATCCCTGCCAGCGCTGTTGCAGGCTCCAGGCACCCGACGCGCCCCGCGATACGGCGCTCAGCGCTCCGGAGCTGCTGCCGAGATAGAGGTTGTCGTCGTCCGCGAACGCAACACCGGCGTGCCCTTCGCCGAGTGGAAACTCGACGACGCTATCGCCGCTGCCGGTGTCGAGCAGTATCACCCGGGTCGCATTGACGGCCGCGAGCATCGATGCGTCCGGCGAAAATTCCAGCGCTGTCACCGCACCGCCGGGCATGTCCGTCATGAACGGCAACGGCCTGCCGTCGGTGAGGTCCCAGACGCGCACGGTATCGTCGTCCGCGGCACTCGCCGCAAACCTCCCGTCGGCGCTGATCCGCAACAGATGTACTGCTGCATCGTGACCTACGAAGCTCACCTCTTCCGCCGCGGACGCGAGAGTCTCTGCAGATACGTCGGCGGGCAAGACGTGAACGTGACCGCCATTGTCGCCGATGACCAGGTTGCGGCCATCCGGCGTCGCAGCGACCACGGCATCAGCCGCGGCCGTCCAGACCGCGTGGTCGGCGCCGGAGTCCGGATTCGCCGCAGCCGGGGGCACGACGTCGCCCGGAACGCGCCAGAATCTCGCTGCACTGTCGGGCCCTCCGGTAAGCAACACGCGCTCGTCCGAACTGAAAGACAGCAAGCGGCTGGTCGCGCCAGAACCACCTGAACCCAGAAGCGGGCCGACCTGTTGACCGTTCTCCGTGCGGTACACCTGGTAGCCGCTGCGCGGCCGTCCGACGGCGACGCTGGAACCGGACGACGAAAAGGCCAGCTTCCAGCGCCCTTCGCCCCGCTCATCGAGCATCGGTAACCCCGGCCGATCCACGCGCCAGAGCGAGGCGCCGGAATCGCCGTAAATCACACCGAGTACGTTGCCACCGGCATCGAGACTGATAGCGCTCGGCTGCTGCGGCAGGTCAATCTGCGCCAGTATCTCGCCGCTTTCAAAATCCCAGACGCGTACAGCCCGATCGAAGTCCGCAATCGCGATGCGGGCACCACTGGAATCCAGTGCGACAAGCGCAGGCGTGCCGGCAACATCGAGCCGGCCCTGCACGTCACCGGTTTCCAGCGACCAGAGTTCCAGCCGCGTATTGTCGTCGCCACGGGTCTCGGCGAACAGGTGCAGGCCGTCGCCGGTAAGCCTCGAATTCAGACTGGCGGCGCCGACCTTCATTGTCCGTATCCGGTCTCCCGTCGCGGTGGCCCAGACATTGACTGTCTCGACGGTCGCCGTCACCAGGCGGCGTGCGCCGTTGTCGAGCCCGACGATGTTTTCGTTCTGGCTCACGGCGACGCCCCCGATGGGCTTGGCAAATGCCAGGTCCCAGATGCGCGCGCTGTCGCTCCGCAGGGCACGCGCCACCGCATATCGCCCCTCCGGGCCGATCCAGATACTGTCGGTATCGCGTTCCGCGGGGTCCGGTATATGCAGACCGCGCTGGAATTCCTCGACCAGGCCCTGTGAGTTCAGGGTCAGGTTCCAGCCGACGAGATGGCCGGCAACGCCGATCTCCTCGTCGCGAACCGAGAGACTCCACGTTCCGCTCATCGGCTCTCCCACCAGATCGCGGAGCTGGCTCGCGGGTATCCGTAAATCCGCGCTGCCCGACGCACGATCGCTGCCGATTTCGATCTCCACCGCGCGCCCGGACGGAGCGATGATCTTGACTCGAAGATCGGACAGGCGCGGATGACTGACATTCAGCGTGAGGCTCACGCGATTGACCGTGGCCTCGCGGTCGACGAAAACCCGCCGCACGAGCGGCGAAACCTCGAGCGCGGTAATTGACCATTCGCCGGAGGGCTGCAGCCCTTGCGTCGAGAGCGACCACTGCCGCACTTTAGAGCCCTGGGTTGCCGTCAGCAGCTTGTTTCGCGGGTCGAAGATCACGCCGGCGGCCTCCGCCGCCGGCAGGCTCGCGATCAACAGCGGGTAATCGTCGCCCAGGAGCATTGCGGCGCGATGGCGACGCTGCGGCGTCGACAACACGAGTGACTCGAGGGAGGCCAGCAGCGCCCGATCGCGCTGTTCGTCGCGCGTTGCCGTTCGCACCTGTCTGTCCCAGAAGGCCGCACGAAGCTCGCCCGGGAGTTCCCCCGGCTGCGGCAATTCCGCGGCCAGTGCCGCCAGCGCTTCGACGACACCGGCGTCCTCCGCCTGTGTGGCCCGCGACTGGAGAAAATGCCGGTACAGGTTGTCCGCCGTGGCTGCGTGGCCGGGGAATGAACGCAGATTTCGCCATGCTGTCTCGGCCGATTCGAGCTCGGCGGTCCCTGAGGTCAGGGTGCCCACGTAGACCAGGGGAAGCCACTGCGTGTAGATGAACGGAATCGCGACCACCACGAAGATGGCCGCCAGCGCCGTCAGCGGAGCCCTCAGGCGCGTCGGCAGATTCTCGTTGGCCCAGCGAGCGGTAAACACCGATTCGTAAATACGGTTGCGAACCTGCAGGTCACCCTCCGTGTTTACGCTCAGCAGGCCGATGGCCATGAGACGCCGCTGCAGCGGCGAGCCCAGGTCCGTATCGACCGGGACCCCCTTGCGAAGGCGACCGTACAGGTTCAACAGCGCCTCGCTCCGCTTGGGGTTGCGCATGACTTCGCGGTGAATATGGCTCAGATGAGGCTCGGTTCGAAGGCCGGCACGCCCCATGAATTGTTGCCTGACCAGGATGTCGACGTGCTCGTCGATTTCATCGTCGGGCTGCTCGCGGGATATCGCGCGCGCGAGTTTCTGCGTGAGGTATGGCTGACCGTTGGTCCAGTAGTGGATACGATCCAGGGCCTGCCGCGCCTGCTCCGCCGGCAGGTTCAGTTCCGTCGCAAAGATCCTCAGATCGTCGCGCGAGAAGTCGTCGAGCGGGATCGCCTGCGTAATATTGAACGGCGAGAGCGCTGGTTCATCGATCAGGCTCACCGGGTCGCACTCGCCGACCAGCACGAATGTCAGCCGCGCGAACTCCGGCTCCGTTGCCCGTCCGTTATGCGCAGAGCGAATGCTGGCCAGCAACTCCGTGCCGATCGAGTTCTCGCCGATGCACTGGACCTCGTCGACGAAGATCACGATGCGTTCCTTGACGAACCGCAACACGATCTCGTTGTAAAATTCGAGCAAACGCTGGCAATTGCCCAGTACCGACTTTTCCTGCCACCACGACTGCAGGTCGAAACGAATTCGCAACTGCCGCAGGATTCGATAGGCGACGCTGTAATACCAGCGACCGGCGTCCGTACCCGCGTCGCGTTCCCCGATCTGGCCGAGATCGAGAATTGCGACGTTGAAACCCTTGGCTTCCAGACGCGCGGACGTCGCGGCAATCAGGCTGGACTTGCCGCTGCGGCAAGGGGCAATCACGTGCGCGTAGCGCCCGGCGAGAATCGCGTCGAAGAGCAGATCGTCGGCCCGGCGGCGCACGTACCCGGCGCGCACGGCATGCAGCGGCGGACCGACGCTGAAAAACTCGCCGCTCGATTCTCCGCGCGATCGATCCTTGCGCGGCTTATGCCCGTCGGACGTCGTGCTCACTATGGATCCCGTAATCCCGTACTGAGGTATTCTCTGCGATTGTCGTCACAGCCCACAACCATGATGCTTGAGTCCCGGCTACTTAAAAAGGACCTCTTTGGCGAAGTTCGGCTGGAAACCGGTGGAGGACGGCCGCGAATCGTGCGCGATGCGGCGTCCGCCGCCCTGCCGGTCCGCTGGCTCGCACGAATCCTCATGCGCCGCGAGGCACGGGTGCTGGCCGTACTGGATGGGCTCGACGGCGTGCCCGGGCTGCTCGGCGCGGAGCGTGGCCGGCTGGCACGCGAGTACCTGGAGGGCGCACCGATGCACCAGGCAAGGCCCGCGGATCGGGCCTATTTCAGGTGCGCACTGCGACTGTTGCGCCAGCTTCACGCCCGCAACGTCGTGCATAACGATCTCGCCAAGGAGCCCAACGTGCTCGTTACTGCCGGCGGCCGACCGGCTTTCGTCGATTTCCAGCTGGCCTGGCACGCCCGTGGCCGTGGTCGCCTGTTCCGCATCCTCGGCTACGACGACCTGCGACACCTGCTGAAGCACAAGCGTACCTATTGCGCGAAGCACCTGACGCTTCGGCAACGGCAGATCCTGGCAGCGCCGTCCTTGCCATCGCGGCTGTGGATGCGGATCGTGAAGCCGCCCTACCTGTTCATAACGCGCCGCTTGCTGCGTTGGGCCGATCGCGAAGGTGCCTCGGACCGCGGCGAAGCGCGATGATTCCCGCGGTAGTTTGGGTATACTCGCGCTTCTGCAAGACGCACCATGACGCCAATGAGTTACTGCCACCGCCACAATCTTGTCGACCCCGGAAACGCCGAGGCCGATCGCCGTTTCGGCATTCGGGTCACGCTACCGGCCAGCGATACCTTCCGCACGGTCATTGGCGACGACTGGGAGCGGTTCCACTGGTACGCCACCGAATCCGAGAGAGACGGAGCGTATGAATCCATGGCACAGCGTCACGGCTATTACCGCAAGACCGACTCACCTGCGCAGGTCCTCGAAAAAGTCGAGCGTTAAGTCCCTCCTCAGGGCGGCGGCGCGCCGATAAACAGGTAGAAATTTGTCAGGCCGCCCTCGCCGGCGCCAACGGCGAAAAACATCGGGCCGACGTAGCTGTCCATACCCACGAACAGGCTGCCGTGAAGCGCCGCCGAACCGAACGACATATCGCTTCTCTCTTGCCACACGTTACCGACTTCGAGCGACGCACCGAGATAGACCGGTGCGTCGAATAATCCGCCGGGAGATTCGCCGATGCGCCGGTAATAGAGTAATTTCGCCACGGCCGCGTGCGGGCCGCTGATTGCACCGCGCTCGTAGCCGGACAGGCGCTGAAACCCGCCGAGCCGGAACAGGTCCTGTACGGCACCAGTGAAACTCAGCGTAGTCTGGAAGTCGAGGCCCAGACCGAACGTGGACTTGCCGCGTGTATGTACGGCTTCGGCGGACAGGTCGACAAGGTCGTAACGGTCATCCCCGCCCAGTGCCTCGTGCGACTGGCGCCACTCGATATCGGCACGCAGGCCGTTGCCGGGAAACCACGGTTTGTCGAACGTATCGAGTCGCAGCAGAGCGCGCACTCCACCCGTTTCGAAGTCCGGGTTCGGTGGGGCGAAATCGCCGATCGTAACCTGCGAATCGCCACCGCCGCGAAACGCGCCCAGCCGCAACTCACCGAAGTTCCCGATCTCGGTACCGGCATCGATACCTCCGGTGGCCTCGGTGACGCGCAGCCGCGCCACGATTTCCTGCTCGGCAAACACGTTGAAATTCGACTGGTCGAGATCCAGGTAAGGCGCCACGAATAGCCGCGAGTCGGAGCGGAGCGGCTGGTAGAACTCGGTCAACAGCTGCGGTTCGGTGCCGAGCCTGAGGTCCACGCGCCACTCACCACCGTAGCGGTTGACGGCGGGCCGTGTCAGCCGTGCCCGGAGATCGAAGTTCGTCGCACCTTCGAAGTCATCCTGCAGTGTGAATCCGAAGTTCAGGAAAGCCGGACCCCAGGACTTTGTGCGAGCATCAAACACGACGCCCGTCCCGCTGTCCTCTTCGACCAGGCGGTAACTGACCTTTTCGAAAACGTCCAGCGCATGCAGTTGGGCGGCCTCGGCGGCGAGCGCGTCCGCATCGATGGGATCTCCCGCCTCGACGCCCAGGCGCGATTCGAGAATCCCGGCAGACAGCCGGCCGTCGCGCTCGACGCGCACGAACGCGAGGCGCTCGTCCGGCCATTCCGGCGCCACCTGCTGCGCCCGCCACTGGGCATAGCTCGCTTCGTCGACCGCGAGCTTTCGTAGCCGCGCTTCCTCTTTCCTTGCGGCCTCCGCCCCTGGCTCGATCGCTTGCACGATTTCACCGAAGTTTGCCGACCCGAAAGTGCCGAGTTGCGGCCGGACCAGTATGTCGTCATCGCCGAGCTTTTCGATCTGCCGAAGCGTTTCCCTGCGGATGAGAATCGTCAGCATCTGTTCGGAGATTGTTATCGCCGATTGCAGCTCGTCAGGCGAATACAGCGGGAACTCCACATCGACGGCAATGACGACGTCGACGCCCATCTCGCGAACGATGTCGACCGGCAGGTTTCCGACGAGACCGCCATCGACCAGCAGATGCCCGTCGACCCTGACGGGCGCGAGCGCTGCCGGCACGGACATGCTGGCACGAATCGCAAGCGCGAGATCACCACTGTGCATGACGTGCATTTCTCCCGTCTCGATGTCAGACGCGATCGCGCGAAACGGTATGCGCAGGTCGTCAAAGTTCTTGATATGTGACACCCGCAATGTCCGGTTGCGGAGTATGAGATCGAGCTTCTGGCCCTGCACAAGACCGAGCGGCAGATTGGGCCGTCCGCCGTCGAGGCCGATATCCAGGTCGATCGGGTAGTCCTTCGCGTCCTGCTTGCGCCGGAATCTCAGGTCGCCGCGCTCCGGTTCGTCGGACATGGCTTCCGCCCAGTCCATTTCCGCGACCAGTTGCTCGAGCTCGGCCACGCTCATGCCCGACGCATACAGGCCACCGACGATCGCTCCCATGCTCGTCCCGGCAATTGCGTCGATCGGTATGCGCATGCGTTCGAGTTCGCGCAATACACCGATATGCGCCGCACCGCGGGCACCGCCTCCACCGAGCACCAGTCCTACTCGCGGCCGGTCAGATGACGTAATATCCACTGCCTGAGCCGTATCCCCTGCACTGACTGCCGTCGATAACGACAACGCGGCACACAGGATCGTCAGACGCCATTGCGGCATAAGTTTGTTCATCGACAGAGACTCTCATTGTTCGTTTCGTTTCAGTTGGCTGTGATTATAATGCTCGCGGAGTCCGCCGCCGCGCCCGACGTTGCCGCGACAGATACGCTGAGCGAGATCGTGGTGACCGGTCAGCGTCGCGGGCAACCCGCGCTGGCGTATCCCGGCAACATCGAACTGCTTGACGGCGAACTCGTCGACAGCGTCCGTCACCAGCACATTCACCAGCTGATGACCCGCGTTGCAGGCGTCTGGATCAGCCGCGGCAGCGGCCAGGAACACCTGACCGCCATTCGCTCCCCCGTACTGACCGGCGCCGGCTCCTGTGGCGGATTCCTGTTTCTCGAGAACGGCATTCCAATCCGGCCCGCGGGCTTCTGCAACGTCAACCAGATGTTCGAGATCGACACGGAGCAGGCGCAATCGATCGAAGTCATTCGCGGTCCGGGTAATGCACTGTATGGCTCGAACGCATTGCATGGCATCGTCAACGTTCTCATGCCGAGGCAAGGCAGCCGCAGTTCTCCGCACGGCCTGATCGAGGTCGGTGCAAATCGTTACCTGAGGCTGCAGGCGGAACTGCCGACGGATCCGCAGTCGCCGCATTTTGCCGGGTTCACGGTCAGCGACGACGGCGGCTTTCGTGACGACTCCGGCTACCGGCAGTTCAAGCTGCATGTCAACACGACGAACGATTTCCTGGGCGGCGAGCTGACGTCGGCGTTTACGGCCACCGACCTGGACCAGGAGACGGCGGGATTCATCGTTGGCGAAGACGCCTACAAGGATCCGGCGGTTAACCGCAGCAACCCTAATCCCGAGGCCTTCCGCAAGGCGTCGAGTCAGCGGCTGTACGGCATCTGGACGAGAGCGGCGTCGCGGTACACCGTCGACGTCCGGCCTTTTTTGCGCCACTCGGAAATGGAGTTCCTGCAGCACTTTCTCCCGGGGCAGCCGCTCGAGGAGAACAGCCATATCAGCGCCGGTGTTATGGCCGCAGTCACACTGGCGGCCGATCGCCATACGACTGTCGCCGGCCTGGACCTCGAATGGAGCGATGTCGCTCTGACGGAGACCCAGTTCGGGCCGGCGGAAGGCTCGGATTTCCTGGTGGAGACGCGTCCGGAAGGAAAACACTACGACTTCGAGGTCGGCAGCGTCAGCATTGCGCCCTACGTGCAGAGCGACATCGAACTCGGCGAATTCCTGACGCTGGGGCTCGGCTTGCGCGCGGAGTACACGCGCTACGACTACGACAATCTCATGCTCGACGGCAACACGCGCGACGACGGTACAACCTGCGGTTTCGGCGGCTGCCTCTACACCCGCCCTGCCGACAGGACCGACAGCTTCTTCAATCTCGCCCCCAAGGCATCGCT
This sequence comes from uncultured Gammaproteobacteria bacterium, assembly GCA_965365575.1. Classification (GTDB taxonomy): domain Bacteria; phylum Pseudomonadota; class Gammaproteobacteria; order Steroidobacterales; family Woeseiaceae; genus UBA1847. The sequence goes on along the minus strand of CBDUCE010000009.1, from coordinate 15,427 downwards.
GAATTACCGGCTGGCGCCGGCGACCTCGATCTACCTCGTCGCCGCCCGCGGTTTCCGTGCACCGCAGATGACGGAGCTCTATCGTCTGCAAAGCGGCCAGCAGGTGGCGGATCTCGACTCGGAGCGTATCGACAGTGTCGAACTGGGACTGCGGCACGACTTCGATTCGCTGTCGATCGACGTTGCGGCTTTCGCCATGCGCAAACAGAACAGCGTCTTTCGCGACGCACAGGGTTTCAACGTGAACGGCGCGCGCACTCGTCACGACGGGCTCGAGGCAGCGGTGGACTGGCGATTCGCGCGCGCCTGGAGCCTGGCGATCAATGCGACCTATGCGCGCCACCGCTACGATTTCGACACGGTCGCGGCGCGCGGCGAGTCCTTTGTTTCAGGGCGCGACGTCGATACGGCGCCGCGCTGGATGGGCAGCGCCGAGGTCGGTTATGACGCCGGCGGAGCGCTGCGAGCAGCCCTGCAGTGGGTTTCCATGGGGCGCTATTTCATCGATGCGGAGAACCGCTTCGACTATCCGGGCCACGACCTTTTGAACCTGCGCGCCGCTTACGAGGCTACCAGCCGGGTCACGATCGCGGCACGTCTCAACAATCTCGCCGACACCGACGTGGCCGACCGCGCCGACTTCGCATTCGGCAACTACCGTTACTTTCCGGGGCGCGGACGCGAGCTTTTCGTCGAGATTCGGTACCGCATGTAGTCATTTTCCGCAAATCCCTTGGGACTCGGGGGCAAATCGCTCATAATACCGGCCCTGCCGCTACCCAAGCGGCGCGACAAGACCAGAACAAGCGGAGCGAATTATGGCCGACGCAGCACCGACACCGCCCGAGGGCGGTGCGAGCATCACCATTGAGAACGGCAACCTGCAAGTCCCGGACAATCCGATCGTGCCTTTCATCGAGGGCGACGGCACGGGCCCGGACATCTGGCGCTCTACGGTGCGCGTTCTGGATGCAGCCGTGGAAAAGGCCTACGGCGGTCGACGCAGGATTCACTGGATGGAGGTTTACGCGGGCCAGAAATCCTTCGACAATTTTGGAAGCTGGCTGCCCGACGAAACGATCGCAGCCTGTCGCGAGTACCTCGTCGCGATCAAGGGCCCGCTGACGACGCCGATCGGCGGCGGAATTCGCTCTCTGAATGTTGCCCTGCGCCAGTTGCTCGATCTCTATGTCTGCCTGCGCCCGGTGCGCTGGTTTACCGGCGTGCCCTCGCCGGTGCGCGAACCGAGCAGCGTCGACATGGTGATCTTCCGCGAAAACACCGAGGATATCTATGCGGGCATCGAGTTCGAGCGTGGCTCGGAGGCCAACGCGAAGTTTCTCAAGCTGTTCAAGGAAAATTTCCCGGCCGAGTACCAGAAGATCCGCTTCCCGGAGAGTTGCGGCGTGGGCCTGAAACCCGTATCTCAGGAAGGCACCGAACGCCTCGTGCGTGCGGCGCTCGAGTACTGCATCGCCAACGGCCGCAAGAGCCTGACCTTCGTGCACAAAGGCAACATCATGAAGTTCACGGAAGGCGCTTTCCGCAACTGGGGCTACGAGCTTGCCGAGCGCGAATTTGGCGACAAGACATACACCTGGGATCAATACGACCGCACGGCGATCGAGAAAGGCCAGGATGCGGCAAACGCCGAACAGGAAACTGCGCTCGCTGCAGGCAAGGTCCTGGTGAAGGACGCGATCGCGGATATCACGCTGCAGCAGGTTCTTACCCGTCCGAAGGAATTCGACGTCATAGCGACGATGAACCTGAACGGCGACTACCTGTCAGACGCGCTTGCCGCGCAGGTGGGCGGCATCGGCATCGCGCCGGGCGGCAACATCAACTACACGACCGGTCACGCCGTGTTCGAGGCAACCCACGGCACTGCGCCCAAATATGCGAATAAAGACGTCGTGAACCCGGGCTCGCTGATCCTCTCGGGCGAGATGATGCTGCGGTACATGGGATGGACGGAAGCAGCTGATATCCTGCTGGAGACGATGGACACGACCATCGGCAAAAAGACCGTGACGTACGACTTCGCTCGATTGATGGAAGGTGCGACTAAGGTCAAGTGCAGCGAATTCGGCGACGCGCTGATCGCCAACATGTAAGCCAGTCGGGATGGATGAGCCGGCGCACTCGCCCGCTGCAATCTCTGCGATTGCGGAGCAACTCGTCGACGCGTTTCTCCACTACAACGCGGATTTCCGTGAGCTGACGCAGCGGGCGGCACGTTGCTTCGAGGAGCGCGACTGGCAGCAGGGCCGCTCGAATGCCGTCGCACGTATCGAGCTCTACGACCGGGCCGTCAACCGCGCGCTCGGCGAACTCGGCTCCACGGTCGAGGCGTCCGAGAGCGGCAAGGAGTTCTGGATCGCCGTCAAGGAGCGGTACGCCGAGCTCATCCGCGAGTATCCGGACAACGCGTTCTTCAAGACCTTCTTCAGCTCGATCTCGCGGCGCCTTTTCAACACCGTCGGTGTCGATCCGCGCGTGGAGTTCGTCGCGGCCGACGTTCTCCTCGACGAGAAGCCGATCGACGAGAAGGACGCACGCACGTACCCGAATCGCGGTGCACTCAGATTCCTGATCGACCAGGTTCTCTCTGATTTCAGCTTCGGAGTGCCCTATCGTGACCGCGAGCGGACCATTCGATTCGTGGCCGCCGAGGTCGAAGCATACTGCCGGGAGCATAGCGTGCAGCAGGACATCGAAGTCGTCGAACTGCTGACACCGGTCTTTTACCGCGCAACCCGTGCATTTATCGTCGGACGTATTGGCGGCGACGACTGGGTGTCGCCGCTGGTCATCGCCTTTAGAAATTCCGGTGACGGCATCATGGCCGACGCGGTAATTCTCTCCGTCAACGACGTGAGCATGCTGTTCGGTTTCACGCGCTCGTATTTCCATGTGGACCTGGAACACGTCGGCGCGACCGTCGGCTTCCTGCAGAGGCTGATGCCGCGTAAACCCATGGACGAGATTTATACGGTTCTCGGCCGCGCAAAACAGGGCAAGACCGAACGCTATCGCCTGTTCTTCGAGCACCTGCGTAACTCGCAAGACCTGTTCGTAAGGGCGCAGGGCGTGAAGGGCATGGTCATGGAAGTATTCACGTTGCCTTCTTATGACGTCGTATTCAAGGTCATACGGGACCGCTTCGACTACCCGAAGACCAGCAGCCGTGCCGACGTCATGGAAAAGTACAAGCTCGTGTTCATGCGTGACCGCGCCGGGCGCCTGGTCGATGCCCAGGAGTTTCGACAGCTGCGATTCCCCCGCAAGCGGTTCGATCCCGAGCTGTTACACGACCTGCTTGAGGAGTGCGAATCCACCTGTCGTGTAGAGGGAGACGACGTCGTCGTTGAGCATGCCTACATCGAGCGCCGTATGATACCGCTTGACCTGTACCTTCAATCCGCCACCGACGAACAGGCCGAAGCCGCAGCGATCGAGTACGGCCAGGCGATCAAGGACCTCGCACTCAGCAATATCTTCGCCGGTGACCTGCTGTTGAAGAACTTCGGGGTCTCACGCCACGGGCGCGTCATTTTCTACGACTATGACGAGCTGTGCCTCGTGACCGACTGCAACTTCCGCCGCATGCCACAACCGCGGGACGACATCGATGAGATGCGTCCCGGCGCCTGGTTCTACGTCGGGCCGCACGACATTTTCCCCGAACAGTTTGTCGATTTCCTCGGCTTCAAGCCGCATGCCAAGCGGGCGTTCCTCGAGCATCATGCTGACCTGCTGACGCCGGAGTACTGGACGGACCTGAAGCATCGGCACGAGGCCGGCGAGATATTCGAAGTATTGCCCTACGTCGTGCGCCACCGTACGGAACACCGTGGCCACACGATAGTCGCAAAGACACGCGGCTAAGCTCAGCGCAGGCGCGCGGCGATACGGTTCAATGTTTCAGCAAGTCGCGCTTGGCGCGGACCGTTGTTTGCACGGCCGACATTCTTGTCGAGGCGTTCTGCAAGGCGCTCCAGCTCTTTCGCCAGCCCGCGGTCCCGCGCACCCGTGCCGAGGCTTTCCTCGGCCCGGTCCAGCGACAGCGACAGGTCATCGATGGTTTCGGCGTCCAGTGCATTGTCGCGCGCCAGCTGATCGAGATAGGCCCGGCCCACGACGGGTTCGGCCGGCCAGGTCACGCGAAACTGCTGCTGCGGGTTGAAAACATCGCCCTGGTCAGCGATAGCAGCCGCAGCGATCTCATTCGCCGAGAGGTATTCACTGGGAACGAGTCTCAGCACGTCCAGTCCGCGAACGATCTCGGTACCGTACACCCGGCCCTTGTACCAATAGGCCGACCAGAAACCGCCGAGGATTCTGTCATCGGCGTCGATGGGGCCGCGGTCGAAAAAAGCGATTTCGACCGGATTTGCCGAGTCCGTGAAGTCGACGACAGAAATACCACCCTGGTACCAGGCCTGCACGAAGATGTCGCGGCCGGGGACCGGAACGATGGAGCCGTTGTGAGCGACGCAATTCTCTTCGTCGACCTGCGGCGCCGGCATCTTGAAATAACCGCGGAACTCGAGCTTGCCGTCGATGATGTCGTAGATGGCGTCCGCCCCCCAGTCGAGCGGGTCGTAGGCGCGGCAACGCGGCTGCATGCCACCGCCCCACTCGTCGGTGTATATGACCTTGGTGCCGTCGTTGTTGAACGTTGCCGAGTGCCAGTAGGCAAAGCCCTGATCGACAACCTCATCGATACGCTGCGGCTTCCGCGGGTCCGAGATGTCGAAGATAATGCCGTTGCCCGAACAGGCGCCGGCCGCAATGTTGAGCTCGGGGAACACCGTTATGTCGTGGCACTGGTCGGTCCGGTAGGTTTCCTGCGTGTCGTCGCCGTGGTCGCCGCCGCGCCACAGGCCCGCGAGGACGCCCGTTTCCGGGTCGGCAAATACGGCCGGACTGTCGACGACGCGGGCCTGCGACGGGTCGTCGACCGGGATCTCGATCACGTCGATGCGGAACAGTGCCGTGCGCGTATCGCCCGGCGACTCGTCGATGCAGCCCTCGAGCTCTGCTTCATCGCGCACCGAAGACGTACCGGAGTTGTAGACGATAATCCTGCCGTCCTTGCCGGGCCCCGCCACCACGGAATGCGTGTGCGAGCCACGGCACGTTTGCACGGCGCCGACCTGCACTGGCCGCGTGAGGTCGCTGATATCGAAAATGCGGATGCCGCGGAAGCGATCGGCGCTGACGTCCTCACTGATTCCCTCGAGCCCGCAGTCGACCCGCCCGCGCGTCTCTTCCACCGACATGATGAGGAGATCGCCGACGATCGACACGTCGCCCTGACCGCCCGGGCAGACGATGGAACTCATCAATGCGGGCACGCCGTTATCCTGCAGTCGGTACACGTTGAAGCCGTGGTAGCTTCCGGCAACGAGGACGTCGCCGGCGAAGGCCATGTCGGTATTGGCGAAACTCAGCAGCGGATAGCGCTCGTACGGCTCGTCCTCTGCGTCCGTCTGCTCGCCGTCTTCGGTCGGCGTTCCCGCGCGTTCCTGGTCGCCGGGCTCCTCTGTCTCCGCCTGCAGTCGCGTCGGCGGGAGCTCACTCGGATTATCCGGGTCGAAGAAGCCGGCCGGTTTGGCCAGCGAGACCATGAGTTCCATGTTCGAGACCGCCTCACCCGCATCGTCGAATCCCGCGGCAAGCCCGGCGCGCGGATCGGACGACAGGCCGACCAGCAGCACGTTCATGCGCTCGATCTCGGTGCTCTGGCTGTTGGTGACATCGTTCACGAATTCGAACAGCACGGGGTCGTAAGCCGCGCCCGGCTGCCTGAGCAGTTCCTCGACCATCGTTACCGCGCCCTCGTGGTGCGTGATCATGAGCTGCAGAAACAGCCTGTCGAAGTCGGTGCCGTCGGAGGCTGCAAGTTTCGCCATCTGCTCCGGCGTGGCCATGCCGGCCATTTTGTGCGTGGTGTGCATCGCGTCGTGGGCCGTCGGCTCCGGCACGTGCTCACCGCGCTCGCGCAACCACTGTTGCATGAGTTCGATCTCGTCCGACTGGGAGGTGTTGATGCGTCCGGCGACATCGATCAGCTCTGGCCGATTCGTGCGGTCCGCTACCAGGGCCGCCATCTCCAGCGCCTGGTGGTGATGCGGGATCATGTCCTGCATGAACCGGGCGTCCGCAGGAGAATAACTGGAATTTGCGATCGCGACGGCTTCTTCGGCACTGAGTTCCCGCGCCGGTTCCCCCGGCGGTCCCGGGTGAATGATGGGCGTATCGGCCACGCCAGCAGCCGGCACCATCAGCATCACCGCGAGCAAAGCGCATAAAGGCAATCCGGTCATGAATCTCTCCTCGGTGCGATCGGGGTCGGACCCGCGTAAGCCGCTGGTCGGAAACGAATAATGCCTGATTCTCGGCGACAAATGGGCCCTAAACACGCGTTTCTGGGCCGCAAATTGCCTGCCCGTCATTTGGCGCGAAATGTGCTGAGTCTGCGCCGCCGGTTAGACCCCGGGCACCCGCAACGAGTCGCTGTGGGCGATGAGCGACTGCAGCTCGTCGGCGCAACGCGTGCCGTCCCAGACGAATTCCGCGGCCGCGAGCTCGGCAATCTTCGCGTAGTGCGGCCGTCCCTGGTCCGGATCCAGGCCGATCATCATGCGGCGGTAGACGATATCGGTCAGCGTTTTGGGTAACTCCTCGCGGATCACGAACGCGACCTCGGCTGACGGGATCGTCGCCGCCTCGTCGATGCAGCCCGACAGCTCGGGCCTTTGTCGTGCAACAGCGGCGATGCCGCCAGCACGCCCGCCATAAATCCGCAGCAACCGCTCGACCCCGCGCTCGGAAAGGCCGGGATACTCAGCCAGCGCCTCGCGAGCCTCCTCCAGGCCGCCGGCTCCCGGTAACAGGGTGTCGCGGGTGCGGCACTCGGGCAGGCGGCGACCGAGCGCCTTGCCGATCTTGTCGACCGTCTGCTCGGCAAGATTGCGGTACGTCGTCAGCTTGCCGCCGACGATAGACAGCAAACCATGTGCAACTCGCCGATGCGCTTTGATGATGTGCCTGCGCGTGATCGCCGATTCGGGCCCGTGCGTTCGCTGCGGCAACGGCCGGACGCCGGCGTAGGCGTAGTGCACGTCCTCAACGGTCAACCCTGCGGAGGGAAACACGCGGTTGGTTTCGGCCAGCAGGTAATCCACTTCCTCGCGCGTGGCGCGGACTTCGGACGGGTCCTGGTCGTAGCGAATGTCCGTTGTTCCGACGAGGAACAGCCCGTTCCAGGGCAGGATGAAGAACGGACGGCCGTCGGTTTCCGCTTCGACGTAGAAGGCGTCCCGCGGCGCCCCTTCGAACGGGCTCACGACGATGTGGCTGCCCTTGGTGCCGCCGATGAGTTCCGGCATCCGCTGCCCCGTCCGATCAAGCACCGAGTCAACCCACGGGCCCGCCGCGTTGACGACCGCTTGCGGCGCGAATTTCGTCTGCTCGCCGGTCAATCTGTCCTCGCAGGTCAGCGACACAACCGTGCCGCCGCGAACGCCGATATCCGTAACTTCTCTATACGTCATTATTTCAGCGCCTGCAGCGCGTGCCGCGAGCACGTTCTCAAGCACCAGGCGTTCGGCGAAGGTCACCTGTGCGTCGTAGTAGCACGCAGCCGCGCGCAAGCGCTCCTGCAGGAGCCCCGGCTCGCGCGCACGGATCTCGTCCTCGCTCAGCATCTTGTGATGCGGCAACGGCTTGCGCCACGAAAGCAGATCGTAGCCCAGCAAGCCGAGCTTGATCAGGAACGGCCCGCGCTTTGCACCCCGGTAAATCGGGATGCATATACGCAACGGCTTGACGAGGTGGCTCGCGATGCGGCGCAGGTGGCGCCGTTCATGCAGAGACTCGTACACGAGCGGGATCTCGCCGTACTCGAGGTAACGAAGACCGCCGTGAATCAGTCGGCTCGATGCCCACGACGTGCCGTTGCAGACGTCGCCCTTGTCGAAGAGCACCACCGACAGGCCGCGCAGCGCCGCGTCGCGGGCAATACCTGCACCGTTGATGCCGGCGCCGATCACGGCTACGTCGCAGGTCCGCGGTTCGGCGGTCATCAGGGCCGGGTTTGGCCGCTGCCGCGGACCACGTACTTATAGCTCGTCAGCTGTTCTGCACCCACAGGCCCGCGCGCGTGAATGCGTCCGGTAGCGATACCGATCTCGGCGCCCATGCCGAATTCTCCCCCGTCGGCGAACTGCGTCGAGGCGTTCTGCAACAGGATGGCGCTGTCAACATCGCGAAAAAACTTCGCGGCGGCATCGTCGTCATCGGTAACGATGCACTCGGTATGACCGGAGCCGTATTCCGCAATGTGCCGAGTTGCAGCATCGATGTCGTCGACCACCCGCACGGAAATGATCGCGTCGAGGTACTCGGTGCCCCAGTCGACTTCGCTGGCTTCACGCGCGTCCGGAAAGATGGCGACGACCTCACTATCGCCGCGGACTTCGCAACCTGCATCCCGAAGGGCGCCCAGAACGTTCGGCAGCAGCCTCGCCGCGGCATCACGATCGACCAGCAGTGTCTCGGCTGCACCGCAAATCCCCGTGCGCCGCATCTTCGCGTTCACGGCGATCTCGCGGGCCATCGCGGCCTCGGCCGCTGTGTGCAGGTAGACGTGACAGATGCCCTCGAGGTGACCGATCACCGGTACGCGCGCTTCTTCCTGTACCCGGCGTATGAGATTCTTGCCGCCGCGCGGGACGACGACGTCGACCCATTGCGACATCGATGACAACAGGTAGCCGACCGCCGCCCGGTCCGTGGTCGGCACCATTTGTACGCTGTCTGCCGGCAGACCGGCCTTTTCCAGCCCCGAGACGAGGCACTCCAGGATGGCCCGGCTCGAATGAAAGCTCTCCGAACCACCGCGCAGGATGACCGCGTTGCCCGACTTCACGCACAGCCCGGCGGCATCGGCCGTGACGTTGGGCCGGCTTTCGTAAACGATCCCGATGACCCCGAGGGGCACGGCCACGCGCTGAATCGACAGTCCATTGGGGCGCTGCCATTCCGCCATGACGCGGCCCAGCGGGTCCGGAAGCCCGGCGATCGCCTCGAGTCCCGCAGCCATGGCCTCGACGCGACTCTCGTCGAGCATGAGGCGGTCCAGCATGGCAGCGCCGAGCTCACGCGCTTCGCGCATATCGATCGCATTCGCTTCCAGGATCACGGCGCGGCGCTTGCGCAGTTCGGCTGACGCGGCGTGCAGCGCCGCATTGCGCACATCCCCGCTCGATAAAGCCAGCGTTCGTGCAGCGTTGCGCGCCTGGCGGCCGAGGCCATCCATTGTCTGCGACAGCGAGTCAGGCATTGAGCTTTCCGTCATCACGATCGAATATCACCAGTTCATCACGGTGCACCATCACCGCGCGGCCGCGGTATCCAAGCACGGATTCGATGCTCTCCGATTGTCGGCCTGCGAGTTGCGCCGCCTCGTCGAAGGAATACTCCGCCAGCCCCCTGCCCATTTCCCGGCCCTGCGAGTCCACCAGCGTCACGACATCGCCGCGGCGAAAGTTGCCGATCACTTCGAGCACGCCGACCGGCAGCAGGCTCTTGCCGTTGCGCAATGCCCGCGAGGCACCGTCGTCCAACCTTAACTCGCCGCGAACCTCGAGAACACCGGCAAGCCATTGCTTGCGGGCCGTCGCTGGCGTACCCGGGGCGCGGAACAGGGTGCACCGGCTACCGGCCGCCAGCTCACTGAGGGGGCGCTGCACGACTCCGCTCGTGATGATGGTTGCGCAGCCCGCGTGGGTCGCGATGCGCGCCGCCTGAACCTTCGTCGCCATGCCGCCGCTGCCGATATCCGAGCGAGTTTCCCCCGCCATTCGCTGCATATCGTCGGTGATCGCGGTTACCAGCGGGATATGTTCGGCCTGCGGATCGGCGGCCGGGTCGGCCGTGTAGAAGCCGTCCACGTCCGACAGCAGGATCAGCGCATCAGCCATGACCAACTGTGCAACCCGCGCGGCGAGCCGGTCGTTGTCGCCGTAACGGATCTCTTCGGTGGCGACCGTGTCGTTCTCGTTGATAACGGGAACGACACGCCGCTCGATCAGCCGCGCCAGGGTTCCTCGCGCGTTCAGGAAGCGGCGGCGGTTCTCCGTGTCTTCGGGCGTCAGCAGCACCTGCGCCGTCGTTATCCCGTATTCGTCCAGGGCGTCCTGGTAGGCATGCGCCAGCTGCACCTGCCCTGCCGCGGCCGCGGCCTGCAGATCCTCGAGCCTCGCGCGCCGCTTGTTGATACCGAGAACCGTACTGCCGATGGCGATAGCGCCGGACGAAACGACGAGTATTTCGTGACCGCGGCGATGCCAGTCTGCGATGTCTGCGGCGAGCCCGGCAAGCCATTGCCGGTCAACCCGGCCGTCGTCGGCGATCAAGAGCGATGAACCGACCTTGACGACGACCCGGCGGAAATCATCGACGGCGAGTGCGCTCATCGTGTCAACCGGACAGGCGATGGTTCCGGTCGTAGGAAGACAGAGTTACTTCGCCCCTGGACACGGCGACGCTGCCGCTGCGGGCAACCGCCGACAGCTGCCCAATCTCCGCAGCGTCGCGGACGAACTCGTCGACTTCGGGAATGCGTCCCGTAAGCTGCAGCGTATAGCTGGACGGGTCTTCATCGAGCACCTCGGCACCGAATTTTTTCGCAAGCCCCGCGGCGCGCTCCAGCCCGCCGGCCACGAGTTTCATCTTGATGATGGCCAACTCGCGCTCGAAATGGTCGCCGAGCGTCATGTCGTGAATATTGACGACGTCGACGAGTTTTGCGAGCTGGCCGTTCAGCTGCGCTATGGCCGCATCGGAGCCGGATACCACGAGCGTCACGCGGGACACGGTGGCGTCGTTGGTAGGCGCAACATTCAGGGACTCGATGTTGTAGCCCCTGCTCGAGAACATGCCGGTCATGCGCGTAAGGGCGCCAACCTCGTTCTCCAACAGTACGGATATCGCGTGTCGCATGGCCCGGTATACCCCGCAAAAAAGAATCGTTTGAAACTACATGTGCCCGCCGAACATGCGATCGGCAGCGCAATAGAGGGAGTATTGCAATGCAATAAAAATTAGTAAACACTCGATGCGAACCGGTGATTTGAAGAGCGACGGCAGAACGGTGAGCGAACAGGCCAGCGCAGAGCGCACGAGCAGTCATCCCCTGGCGGGAAGAATCATGAGCGGCGCCGATATCGTCGTGCAGGTGCTGGCGGATGAGGGCGTCGACACAATCTTCGGCTACAGCGGCGGAGCCATCCTGCCGACCTACGACGCAGTGTTTCGCTACAACAAGTTGCACGGCCGCGACGACGGCCGGTCGCCGATGCCATTGATCGTGCCGGCCAACGAACAGGGCGCGGGATTCATGGCGTCCGGCTACGCACGCGCGAGCGGCAAAGTCGGCGTCGTCATGGTGACATCCGGCCCGGGCGCGACCAACACGGTAACGCCCGTGCGAGACTGCATGGCAGACTCCGTGCCGGTGGTGGTCATCTGCGGCCAGGTGCCGAGGAGTGCCGTCGGCACCGATGCGTTCCAGGAAGCACCGGTCTCGGCAATCATGGGCGCCGTAGCGAAGCACGTATTCCTCGTTACCGATCCGGAACGGCTCGAGGCAACCGTGCGCAGCGCGTTCGAACTGGCGCGTACCGGGCGCCCCGGGCCCGTCGTCGTCGACATACCGAAAGACGTCCAGAACTGGCAGGGGGCATTCATGGGCAGCGGGACCCTGCCGCTGCCCGGATATCGCCGGCGTCTGCAAGCGGTTACCGGCAATCGCCTGAGCGACGCGGCCTGCGAACGCTTCTTTACCATGCTGGCCGAATCGGAACGCCCGCTGATCTATGCCGGCGGCGGCGTGATCAACGCCAATGCCGCCAAGTCCATGCGGCGGCTTGCATCGGAGTACGGGATCCCGGTCACGACCACGCTGATGGCGCTTGGCGCCAGCGATACCCGGCACCCGCTCGCGCTGCACATGCTCGGTATGCACGGACTCGCCTCGGCGAACTATGCGGTCGAAGACTGCGATTTCCTGATTGCCGTCGGCGCGCGCTTCGACGACCGGGTGGCGGGTGATCCGGGCCGGTTTGCGCCGAATGCAAAACACATCGCCCACTTCGATGTGGACAGCGCGGAAATCGGCAAGGTCAAACGGGTCGACTGGCATCAAGTGGGCCTGCTCGACCGCGACCTGACCGAGTTGCTGGCTTACGGCCGCCGGATCGGCTTCTCCAAGGACTTCAACGAGTGGCACGCGGAGATCGCGAACCTCAAGAAGGAGCACTGCCTGAACTACGATCGCGACAGCGAGCTGATACAGCCCTACGCAGTAATCGAGGAGATCAACAGGCACGCGAAGGGCGAAGCCATTATTTCGACGGGCGTCGGCCAGCACCAGATGTGGGCCGCGCAGTACTTCGATTATCGCGAGCCGCGGCTCTGGCTGACTTCCGGCAGCATGGGCACGATGGGCTTCGGCCTGCCCGCCGCCATCGGCGCGCAGTTCGCCCAGCCGGATCGTGTCGTCATCGACATCGACGGCGACGGCAGCATGCGCATGAATCTCGGCGAACTCGAGACGGCGACGACCTACAAGCTGCCGATCAAGGTCGTCGTGCTCAACAACTATGGCGACGGCATGGTGCGCCAGTGGCAAAAGCTCTATTACGACAGCCGGCTGTCCGCCAGCGACAAGTCGCTGCACAGCAAGGATTTCGTAAAGGCCGCCGAGGCGGACGGCTTCGAGTACGCGAAAAAGCTCGACAAGAAAGAAGATATCGAGACAGTCGTCGCCGAGTTCATGGCGTTTTCCGGTCCGGCCTTCCTGGAGGTCATTATCGATCCGGAAGCCGGCGTCTACCCGATGGTGGGCCCGGGAATGTCGTATGACAAGATGATTACGGGCGATTTCATCAGGAGCCGCAGCAAGCCGGAGGGCGACCAGCCAGGGCCCAGCGAAATGTTCTGAGTTCGCGCGCGATACGTAGATTCCCCCATAAACCCGTCCGCACAGCCTTGCTAGCCTCAGCGGTCAGGCTTGGAATCCATCCATGGCTACGCAAACTAATAAGACCCGCACCATCACGGGCTATATCGCGGACCTTCTGGAGTATCCGCGCTGGATTCTCGAACGCGACGTCGACTTCACGAATTGCCGCTACGGCAGTCATTACAACGCGTTCATCGAGGAATGCAGGGAGTGCCAGTTCGGCACGGCGTGCCGCTGGCTCGATCAGCACCGTTCGCGCTCGCTCGAAGACGCGACCGTCGAGCAACTGACGGAGGCGCTCGAGGCGGCAGTCGACTACCTCAGAGCCACGCACCGGCACAAGAAGACCTGTTATTGCAAGACCTGCCGCTGGCTGCGCGAAGCCCGGCACCTCAAGCGCTCGCACCTGAAGTAGACGCGTTCAGGTCGCCATGTTGCGGCGCAAGCCTGCTATGCTGCTGTCCCTGGAACATCAGGCAGGAGGGGACTATGGGGGACATCACTTTGTCCGGCAGTTGCCTGTGCGGGTCCGTGGCCTACGAGCTGCAGGGTGACGCACGGCGCTTTTACCATTGCCATTGCGAACGCTGCCGCAAGGCCAGCGGCAGTGCGCACGCCAGCAACATCATCCTGCGATTGAAGTCGATCACGTGGACCGCCGGTGAGGACCTGACTCGGAGCTACAAGTTGCCGGAAGCCGAACGCTTTACCGCGGCCTTCTGCTCGGTCTGCGGCAGCCCGCTGCCACGGGTATACGACGGCGGAATCGCCGTGGTGCCGGCCGGCTCGCTCGATCACGAGCCCGGTATCGCCCCTGAGGCGAGGATTTTCAGCCGCTCGCGTGCCGAATGGTCCTGCAGCGGCGACGCGCTGACGTGCCATGACACCTATCCGGAAAGGTCCTGACAGCGCGGTGTGGCGACGTTTCTGTTCCTCGCGGGCTCGGGTATTATGTGAACTGGCGCAAGCACAGCCAACTCGGGCTGAGCGTCATTCATACTGCAAAGGAACCCCGGTGACCGAGCTATGCTGAAAATGCCGCGACAAGACAACCTGAACCGGGTAATCATTCTCAACCCCAAGGGCGGTTGCGGCAAGTCGACGCTGGTCACCAATATCGCCGCCTGTTACGCCGCGCGCGGCACCCCCCCGACGATCATGGATTTCGATCCGCAGGGTTCGGCCATGGCCTGGCTGACCCGCCGACCCGACGACAAGCCGGCGATTCACGGCATCGCCGCGTACAAACGATCGATGCATGCCACGCGCAGCTGGCAGCTGCGCGTGCCCGAGGACACCGAGAATATCCTCGTGGACTCCGCCGCCGGCATCAATCATGACGAGCTGCGGGAGCTGACGCGGGATTCATCGTCAATCCTGGTTCCGGTGCTGCCATCCATGATGGACACGCACGCGGCGTCGAGAATCATTGCAGACCTGCTGCTGGTCGCGAAGGTCAATCGAAACGAGCAGAAGCTTGCCGTCGTCGCCAACCGCACGCGCAAAAACACCAAGAGCCTCGCCAAGCTGATGCGCTTCCTCGACTCGCTGGGCATCCCGATTATCGCAGTGCTCAGAGACACCCAGAACTTCGTTCACGCCGCCGAACAGGGAATCGGCGTTCACGATATGCAGCCGTCGCGTGTTCGCAAGGACGTGGAACAGCTCGAACGAATCGTCACGTGGCTCGAGGGCTGGCAGATACGCAGGCAGCGCGGGCTTTCGATCACGGGGATACGCAGAGGCGCCATGTCCGCCGCGGGCTCGGCGCGCTAGTTTCAGTCTGCAGACGCCTGTATAGCGGCAAACTCGTCGAGGTCGACATTGCCGCCGCTGATTACGATGGCGGTGGTCTTCCCGGCGGTTTCGATCCTGCCGCTGAGCACGGCAGCGAGTGATACGGCGCCGCCGGGCTCGACGACCATCTTGAGATTCTGAAACGCGAAGCGCATGGCGTGGCGGACTTCACGATCGCTTACGGTCAATCCGGCGTCGAACAGCCGCCGGTGAATCGCGAACGGCAGTTTGCCGGGGGAATCGGCGAGCAGGGAATCGCAGATCGACCGCCCCCCCGGCGCTACCGTCTTGCGCTTGCCGGCGGCGATCGAACGGGCGGTGTCGTCGAAGTCATCGGGCTCAACCGTGCGCACGGACACATCTTGCAACCGAGCTTTCAGCGCCACTCCACTACCGGCCGACAGACCACCACCACCGCAGTTGATCAGCACCTGGTCGGGCGGCAGCCGCATCTCGAGGGCCTGCTCGGCGATCTCGAGGCCGACGGTGCCCTGCCCCGCGATGATGTGTTCGTGATCGTATGACGGAACAAGCACGGCACCGCGTTCCGCTGCGATTCGGCGGGCGATCGCCTCCCTGTCGCCCGAATAG
>CBDUCE010000008.1:0-33462 GCA_965365575.1 uncultured Gammaproteobacteria bacterium | reverse complement strand
ACGGGCGTCGACATCGTGCGCGAGCAATTGCGCATCGCGAGCGGCGAGAAGCTCGACATCAGGCAGGAGGACGTCAAGATCCAGGGTCATGCGATCGAATGCCGCATCAACGCGGAGGACCCGAAGACCTTCATGCCGTCCCCGGGACTCGTGACGCTCTGGCATGCGCCGGGTGGACCGGGCATCCGTGTGGACAGCCATCTATATAGCGGCTACAAGGTGCCACCATTCTATGACTCGATGATCGGCAAGCTGATCGCTCACGGGCACGATCGCGACGCCGCATTTGCGCGCATTCGCAATGCGCTGACCGAGATCGTCATCGAGGGCATAAAGACCAACGTGCCGCTGCACCAGGAGATCTTCCAGCACGCCGCCTTCCAGGCGGGCGGCACCGACATTCACTATCTCGAGAAGAGGTTGGGACTCAAGTAGGTGCGGCCTCGGGGATGGAGTGGCAGCAGTTCGTTATGAACCTGGAAACGCTGAACCCGGCGAGCGTCGAAGAAATCCTGCTGCGGCATGGAGCCCAGTCGGTCACGTTCAGCGACGCCGGTGACGCGCCGGTCCTCGAACCCGGCCCGGGCGAAACGCCGCTCTGGACCAGTACCCGCATAACCGGGCTGTTCGAACCGGACGCCAATATGGCCGGCCTGCTCGAGGATCTTCGAACGTCGCTCGGGCTCGAGGAACTGCCCGAGCATCATCTGGAAGCACTGGCCGATCGCGAGTGGGAACGTGAATGGCTCAGGGACTTCGGCCCAATGCGCTTCGGCGATCGCCTGTGGGTCTGCCCGGCCGGGAGCCACCCGGATCGGCAGGATGCCGTGGTCGTCAGGCTCGACCCGGGGCTCGCCTTCGGCACGGGCACGCACGCAACGACGGCAATGTGCCTGGAGTGGCTGGATTCACTCGACTTGCGGGGACTCACGCTGCTCGATTACGGCTGCGGCTCCGGCGTGCTGGCCATTGCGGCCCTCAAGCTTGGTTGCGAGTTCGCGCACGCGATGGACATCGATCCGCAGGCGGTCCTGGCGACGCGCCGCAATGCTGCACAGAACGACGCGCAGGAGCGATTGACCGTAACGTCCTCGGCGGAGGCCGTCGAGGGGCAGTTTGACGTGGTTGTCGCAAATATTCTCGCGGGACCGCTCGCTGAACTTGCCGCGGGTATCGCGAGGCACCTGCGACCCGGCGGGCAGCTCGGATTGTCAGGCATACTATCGGCACAGGCCACCGAGGTCCTCGAGGCCTACGCGCCCTGGGTGGACTTTGACGAACCGGAATTCCGCCCGCAGGACGGACAGACCTGGACGCGTTTGACAGGCAGGAAAAGGCACAGTGAGATAGGTACCCCCAGGGTCCCGAATGTGGCACCGCGTTTCGCGTAACCGCCGAGGTCCTGAGGCAGGCGGCCGGCAGGGTACGCTGTGGCGGCTGTGGCAGTGCGTTCAATGCGCTGGACTCCCTGTCCGAACAAAAACCGGTGGCGCCCGTCCAGCCGCCGCCCGAAGAAGAGCCAGCCGAACCCGAAGCGGAGCCACCGCGGCTCCAGGCGGACGAGCCGCCGGAGACGATCTCCGCCGAGCGCAGCGCAGCACTCCTCAAGACCCTGGATGAACTCGCAGGGTCGGACATCCGCATTGAGGACACGGGCATCGAATGGCAGGTGCTTGACGCGGGAGAAGAAGACGATACGCCGCAGCAGCCTGAGGACGACACGGGCTCGATGCGCTGGTTCATCGACGAATCGCCCACACCCGTGGACGAGCAACTCTCAGCCGAGCCCGGCGGCATCGACGCCCCCGAGATTTTCGAGCCCGTACAGGACACCGTGCGCGCGGGGGAGATGCGTTTCGATGATGACACGCCGCTCCCCGAAGACTTCGACTTCGAAAGTGAACCTGCCGAATCGGGGTCCGAACCTGCCGTCGAAGTCCACGAGGATCCGGTGGAACTCGACACCGGCCAGGTTGACCTCGCGCTCGGCGAGCCCGAAGACTGGGAGGACCTGCTCGGCGAGGTCGACGAAGCGAAAGACGATGAAGAGGACGAAGAAGCCTTTGCGAAGACCGACGCGACAGTGTTCGCAGGCTACGACGAGGACCACGAACCAATCCCCGACGTCGACACACAGTTTGCCGCCCAGGCAGAAGCGATGGGCATCGACCTGAGTGGTGTGCATGCGCGGACCGAAGAGCCCGGGGAGGACGCTGGCGAAGAGTCGACGATCGACGACGATCTCATCGCGGCGGCTTTCGAGGCCGAGGCAGGATCGCGCGGGACCGATCGGGGGGAGCAGCGCGACCAGGACGACGAACGTGACGAACCCGACGAACTCAGCGAAATCGAACCGGCCATCGAAGAACCGGACGATCTCGTAGAGCCCCGGGACAGGGAACTCGTCGCTCGAACCGAGGACGACGAGACACTGGCCGCGGAGCTGGGCCTGGACGACGACGAGCCGCTGGCCGCGGAACCGGACCTCGAGGGCGACGACCTCGACGAACGTACCGAACTCGAACTGGACATCGAGGAGCCGGACGATCTCATAGAGCCCCGCGACAGGGAACTCGTCGCGCGAACCGAGGACGACGACACATTGGCCGCGGAGCTGGGCCTCGAGGACGACGCGATACTGGCCGCGGAACCAGACCTGGAGGACGACGACAAGCCCGAACATGTCATCCCGCCGATGACCGAGGAAGAGCAGACCATCAACATGATGATCGACCAGGACCTGCTCGCCATCGCGGTCGAGGACGAGGACGGATTTGCCTCCACGATTGTCCAGAAGCAGCGCTCCGAGCCCGACGAGAGACCGGAGGTCTCCGCCGACGCGGAAACCGCCGACGAGGCGCCCGAGGACGATGGCGAAGAAGACAGCCCGCTGGTCGAGACGATCATCATGGAAGGCGAGTTCGTGCGCGACGCGTTCGAAGAGGAACGGCTCGAAGCAGAGCGGCGAAAATCGGCCGAAGCGGAAGCGGAGCAAGCGCCCCGGACGGATACGGACGAGACTGACAATGAGAGCAGGCCCGCGGCGAAGGAGCCGGTCAACTACCGGTTGGTTGCGGGCATCGCGGCGCTCGCCCTGCTCCTCGGTGCGCAATACGTGCACCAGTCGCGGGATTCGCTCGCCGTCTACCCCGCCTTCAGCGGCAGCGTAGGCTCGATTTACCGCATGCTCGGCAAGCCGGTTACGCCGGAATGGGACATTACGGGCTGGCGATTCGAGGCAACGAAAGGAAGCACCGACGAGAGCGACGAATTGCTCACCATCTATTCGCGAATCGGCAACAAGTCTGGCGAGGCGCTGCCCTACCCCCTGATCAATGTGTCGCTGACCGACCGGTACGAGGACATCATCGGCAGCAAGGTGCTCGAGCCAGGCGACTACCTGGCAGAAAGTCTCGACACGAGAGACCCCGTGGCGCCGGGCGAGACGTTCAGCGCCGTGATTTCAATCGAGGCGCCCGACGCCAACGCGACCGGATTCAAGCTGAACGTCTGCTATCGCCAGCCCGGCGGCCGGCTGCGCTGCGCCATCGACGACTTCAAGTAGGGGCGCGCCCCGGCGCGCGATCGATGCGGGTCGCGCTTCGAGATACGCTCCTGCGGTCGCGATTCGTAGCGATACAATCACGCCATGCAACTACCTGCCCTGAAAATCGGTCCTTACCAACTCGACAGCCCGTTCGTACTCGCGCCGATGGCCGGCGTCACGGACAAGCCGTTCCGCAAACTCTGCCGTTACTTCGGCGCCGCCATGACGACCTCCGAGATGACCACGGCGGACACGAGCCTGTGGCAGACATCCAAGTCCCGTCACCGGCTCGACCTCGATCTGGATACCGAGCCGGTCGCCGTACAGATCGCGGGATCGGAGCCGGGCCAGCTGGCGCTCGCCGCCCGCGCGTGCGTGGATCGCGGCGCCCAGATCATCGACATCAACATGGGGTGCCCGGCGAAGAAGGTGTGCCGGAAACTCGCCGGCTCGGCGTTGATGAAAGACGAACTGCTCGTCGCCCGTATCCTCGACGCGGTCGTCTCAGCCGTCGATGTCCCCGTGACGCTCAAGATGCGAACGGGGTGGGACCCCGATCACCGAAACGGTCCGCAAATAGCGCGAATTGCCGAAGACAGCGGCATCCGGTCGCTCGCCGTTCACGGCCGGACGCGCGCGTGCCGCTACGAGGGCGAGGCCGAGTACGAGACGATTGCGCGCATTAAGCAAACGGTGTCGATACCCGTCATTGCCAACGGCGACCTGACCACTCCGGAGAAGTCGCTTGAAGTTCTGCGCCTAACTAATGCAGACGGCTTGATGATCGGCCGTGCCGCGCAGGGACGCCCGTGGATATTTCGTGAACTTAATTTTTATCTCGAAAACGGCGCGCAAAAAGTGCCGCTGGATAAAAATGAATTGCGTGCTATCATGCTCGGCCACCTGAATGATTTACACCGTTTTTACGGGGAAAAGAGAGGCGTTCGGGTGGCTCGAAAGCACCTGACCTGGTATTGCGACAAGCTCGCGAATGCAGACGAGTTTCGTTACCAGGCAGTGCGCGTCAACAGCGCTTCTGAACAACTGCGGTTAACCAAAGAGTACTTCGACCGGAACGACGGGGGGCTATCTCTGGCAGCGTAGTGGTCCGGAAGCTTGGGGAGAATGGCTCGACGAGCGGCGAGCCGGCGTACCGGGATTGATCAACGTGGCCAGCAAAAAGCCGAAAAAACACCAAGAACTCAAAGCACCGAAAAGCAAAAAACCACTCTGCAAGCACACCGAAGACGCGCTTGAGAATTATTTCGCAAGCCTGAACGGCGATCGTCCGGGAGACCTGTACGATCTCGTGCTGGGCGAGGTCGAACGTCCACTGTTCAAGGCCGTCATGGACTATACGGATGGGAATCAAAGCCAGGCCGCAGGCATCCTCGGCATCAATCGGGGAACCCTGCGAAAGAAACTCAGAACCTATTCGCTGATTCACTAGATGTTTAAAGTCCGCCGCGCGCTCGTCAGCGTCTCTGACAAGAGCGACCTCATCCCCTTCGTCAAGGGCCTCGCCGACAGCGGCGCAGAGATCCTGTCGACGGGCGGTACCGCGAAACAGCTGCGCGAGGCAGGCATCGACGCCATCGAGGTCTCGAGCAAGACCGGTTTTCCCGAGATCATGGACGGCCGCGTCAAGACGCTGCACCCCACGATTCACGGCGGGCTCCTGGGCCGCCGCGGCACCGATGAAGGTGTCATGGGGCAGCATGGCATCGAGCCCATCGACCTGCTGTGCGTCAACCTGTACCCGTTCGAAGCAACCATCGCACGTGCCGACGCAACGATCGATGATGCCATCGAGAACATCGACATCGGTGGGCCCGCGATGATTCGCGCCGCGGCGAAAAACCACGCTGGCGTCGCCGTGGTCGTCGACCCCACGGATTACGACGCAGTGCTCGCAGCACTGAACGGTGGAGGCCTGAGCCTCGAGGACCGCCGCCGCCTGGCCGCAAAGGCGTATGCGCATACCGCAAGCTACGACACGGCAATCACGAGGTACCTGTCGAGGTCGCTGGGCGACGAGCCGCTCGGGGAGCGAATGCTCTACTCGGGCCGGCTCGTCCAGCGCATGCGTTACGGCGAGAATCCGCACCAGGATGCGGCCTTCTACATCGACCAGCAGGCGCCTGCCGGCTCGCTGGCGACGGCCAAGCAGCTGCAGGGCAAGGCACTGTCCTACAACAACATCGCCGACAGCGACGCCGCACTCGAGTGCGTCAAGCAGTTCGAAGCGCCGGCCTGCGTCATCGTCAAACACGCAAACCCCTGCGGGGTTGCCGTTGCAGACGACATACTCACCGCCTACGACAAGGCGTTCAAGACCGATCCGACGTCCGCGTTCGGCGGCATCATCGCGTTCAACCGGCCGCTGGACGAGACGACGGCTGCAGCGATCATCGAACGGCAGTTCGTGGAGGTGATCGTCGCGCCGCAGGTCGAGCCCGCCGCAGTGGCGGCCTGCAGTGCCAAGAAAAACGTGCGCGTCCTGGAAACCGGCGACTGGCCAGGCGCAGCCGCACCCGGGTTCGACTTCAAGAAAGTGTCGGGCGGCCTGCTCGTGCAGAACACCGACCTCGGCACGATCACGGCCGGCGACCTCAAGGTCGTCACCGATAAAAAACCGACAGCCGGGCAGATCGAGGACTTGTTGTTTGCCTGGACTGTCGTCAAGTACGTGAAATCGAACGCTATCATCTTCTGCAAGGACGGCATGACCATCGGCGTAGGCGCAGGCCAGATGAGCCGCGTCTACTCGACGAAAATCGCCGCGATCAAGGCTGCGGACGAGGGCCTCGATGTCAATGGCTCTGTTATGGCGTCCGATGCCTTCTTCCCGTTCCGCGACGGCATCGATGCTGCCGCCGAGACCGGAATCGACGCGATCATCCAGCCGGGCGGCTCGATGCGCGACGAGGAAGTCATACAGGCAGCGAACGAGCATGGGCTGGCGATGGTATTCACCGGCATGCGGCATTTCAGACATTGAGGTATCGTCGCTTGCGGATGTTCTTCATCGTCATGGCTCGCTACGCTGCGCTTTACTTCCGATGAAGAACATCCGCAAGCGACGATTCATACACAACACGGTGTCATTTGCAGCATGAAAGTATTGATAGTGGGTTCCGGCGGCCGCGAGCATGCGCTGGCGTGGAAATGCGCACAGACAGCCGACGAGGTAATCGTCGCGCCCGGTAACGCCGGCACCGCGCGCGAGAACAAAGTCCGTAACGCACCGGTGTCCTCGGACGACATCGACGAACTTGTCGAACTCGCGAAAAGAGAGAAAGTGAGTCTCACGATCGTCGGGCCCGAGGCGCCGCTCGTCGCCGGCATCGTCGACCGCTTCATCGACGAAGACCTGCCCTGCTTCGGGCCCAGCGCGGCCGCAGCGCAGCTCGAAGGCTCCAAGGCCTTCACCAAGGACTTCCTTGCACGCCATCACATCCCGACCGGCGCCTACAAGAACTTCTCGGAACTCGAGCCGGCGCTGCATTACATTCGCAGCCAGGGTGCGCCGGTCGTGATCAAGGCCGACGGCCTTGCGGCCGGCAAGGGCGTGATCGTGGCGCACACCCTGGAAGAAGCCGAGCAGGCCGCAACCGACATGCTGGCCGGGAACAAATTTGGCGACGCGGGCGCGCGCATCGTGGTCGAAGAGTTTCTCGACGGCGAGGAAGCGAGTTTCATCGTCATCACGGACGGCGAGACGATCCTGCCGCTCGCGACGTCGCAGGACCACAAGGCCCGCGACGAGGGCGACACCGGACCGAATACCGGCGGCATGGGCGCGTATTCGCCGGCCCCGGTGGTCACACCCGAGATCGAGGCACGCATCATGCACGAGGTGATCGAGCCCACGCTCAAGGGCATGTACATCGACGGTACGCCCTATCTCGGTTTCCTTTATGCGGGCCTGATGATCATGGCGGACGGTTCGCCGAAGGTCATCGAGTTCAACTGCCGCATGGGCGATCCCGAGACCCAGCCGATACTGATGCGGCTGAAGTCGGACCTCATCGCAATCTGCAAGGCGACCCTCGAAGACAAACTGGACAGCATCAAGGCGAAGTGGGACGAGCGCGCAGCGCTGGGCGTGGTCATGGCCGCAGGCGGCTACCCGGGCTCCTACGAGAAGGGCAAGCGCATCGCCGGGCTCGACGAGGAATTCGACGACGACCAGAAGGTATTCCACGCGGGCACGGCCCTCGACGGGGACGACGTGGTCACCAGCGGCGGCAGGGTCCTGTGCGTGGTCGGGCTCGGTGAGAGTGTCGCCAAGGCGGCAGAACGCGCCTACGACGCCGTCGACAAGATCTGCTGGGAACACGTCTACCTGCGCCGCGATATCGGTCACCGCGCGATCGCCCGCGAACAGGGCTAGGCGCGCCATGCTGACGACGGTCGAAGCGATCCACGCCATCAAGCAGGCGATGGCGCCATTCGACAGCGAGATCGTGCCGCTGGATTCCGCCATGGGCCGGGTGCTGCGCCAGCCGGTGCATGCGGAGCGTGACCAGCCACCATTCGACCGCGTGATGATGGACGGCATCGCGCTCCGTTTCGCGGACTTCGACAAAGGCCTGCGCACATTCCCGATCCAGTCGCGGCAGCATGCCGGCGACCCCGTGCACACGCTCGAGGCCGGGAAGTGCATCGAGATCATGACCGGTGCCTGCCTGCCCGAGGGCGCGGACTGTGTCGTGCCCGTGGAACGTATATCGGTCAGTGACGGCGCAGCAGAGGTCGAAGCGGGCTACGACGCGAGTTTGCGGCAGCACGTTCATGGCCGCGGCTCGGATCACACCGAGGGCACACAGCTGTTACGCCCTGGCACACGAATCGCCCCGGCAGACGTCGCAATCATCGCGTCGGCCGGCCTGCCACAGATCGAAGTCAGCCGCCTGCCGACGATACGCGTGATTTCAACAGGCAACGAACTGGTGCCGGCCGGTAAGCCGATCGAGGCGCACCAGATCCGCGAGTCGAACGGCCCGGCGGTGATCGCGATGTTGCGGCAGAAAGGCTACATGGACTGCCAGCACGATCATCTCGTCGACGACGTCGAGATACTCGAGCGCCGCATCGCCGCACACCTGGACGCAGCCGATGTGCTCGTGCTTTCGGGCGGTGTGTCGATGGGCAAAGCCGACTTCGTCCCGCAGGTGTTGCAGAAACTCGGCGTGGAGGTCGTGTTCCACAAGATCAGCCAGAGGCCGGGAAGGCCGATGTGGTTCGGCATCGGTCCGCAGCAGCAGGCCGTGTTTGCGCTGCCCGGCAACCCGGTTTCCACCCTCGTCTGCTGCCGCCATTACGTCATTCCGGCGCTCGCAAATGCGTCTGGCGCATCGCCGGGCAACCCCGAGTTTGCAGCCCTCGCCCAGGACGTGGCGTTCCGGCCGAAACTCACCTGCTTCCTGCCGACGCGCCTGGTGTCGAACGCGGCAGGCACGCTCCTCGCCCTGCCCGTGCACACGAATACCTCGGGCGACTTCGCGTCGCTAACGGGAACCGACGGCTACGTGGAACTCGCGCTAGAGGACACCTTTTTCGAGACCGGCACGACCGTGCCGCTGCATCGCTGGTAGACGTCTCCGGCCGCAACAGCCCCGGGCGCTCGTTTAATCATGTTTGGCTCGTTGGGCTTTTCGTCGCACCTATTGTCGTCCGTGGAGAAGAACCGGCACTGGCTGAGCCGCCAGGTTCGACACGCCATTCTGGAACCCTGATTGGCGCGCAGCGTTGCGACCCAGCGCCCCCTGCCAGATACTAGGCCCTGGCAAACATCGACCGCGAGCGACACTACGACTATGACGACAGAAACGGACAAGGCATTTTTCGAGCGCGCCGACGCATACATCACCGTAGCCAATGAGCAGGCTGCGAATGTCAACCGGGGCAAGGTCAGCGCCTCGATGATGTTTGCCACGGCGCGATTCAATGCATGGGTCAGCGCCAGCGGCACGGACTCGGGTGAGGAACTTGCTACCGTGAAGGAGGACGCCCTCGAGTATTTCCTCAGCGAATACAGAAAGATGCTCGAGGAAAATCTCGACGAATACATCGAGCACTTCGACAAGTATATGAGCCCGGGCGACGCCTCCCCCGAGCAAGCCTGATCGCTCTTGCATTCGCAAGATTCGCGCAAGATACTTGCAGGCACCCACACGAACGAACACGGCTGAACTATCGTGACCAACCCACGCAGCTGCCGGACGCTTCTTCTCTCACTCGCATTCGCGGCAGTCACCACCCACGCCCAGGACGCCGAACTCGCGCACGGCGCGGAACTCCTGACCCCATTCAAGAAGGACCTCCAGCAGGCCCTCAAGTCCGGCCTTGCAGAGGGCCCGGCCGCGGCCATCCAGGTGTGCCGGGTAAAGGCGCCGGGCATCGCCGATGCGCTGTCCGTCGACGGCGTTCGCATGGGCCGCAGCAGCCACAAGCTCAGGAACCCCGATAACACGGCGCCGGAATGGGTCAGCTCGATCATGCAGGCCTATCTCGACGAGCCATCCAGCCGCGAGCCGCGCGCCGTCGAGCTCGCTGATGACCGTTGGGGTTATGTCGAGCCGATCATGCTGCAACCGCTATGCCTGACCTGCCACGGCTCGCAGCTGGCGCCGGAAGTCGCCGAGCGGATAGGCGAACTCTACCCCGATGACGAAGCCACCGGTTTCCAGACAGGCGACCTGCGCGGCGTGTTCTGGCTCGAGTTCCCCGCGGACAGGCCATAATTCCGCTCCGCCTCGAGCGGGCAGCAGGTACCACATGACCCGAAGAAAGCCGCTTGCCGGCATCTATCAGCTCACCACCTTCCTGGCGCTCGTCCTGCTGTTGCTTATCCTGTTCATCTCGGCCGCCTATTTCTTCATGATCCCTGCGCCGGAAAAAACTCCGGACCACGAGGGCCTGCTGGCGGAGCTGGCAACAAACCGCAGTACCTGGGAATCGGGGCGACCGGCCTCTTTCCGCTACGTCGTCGATCGCGACTGCTATTGTGATCCCACCTACGTTGAGCCCTATGTCGCAAGCGAGGAGCGCGGCAACCAGTCGGCGGCATTCGTCATCGAGGTCGAATCGTCCACCGGCGAGTTCGTCTCGACACCGCCGGAACCTGTCTGGATAGAGGATCTGTTTGATCTCATCGAGCAATCGGTTCGCGACGACAATAGTGTCGACGTCGAGTACGACAAGGAATTCGGCTTCCCGATCTCGATCGTCGTTCATCCCGACTCTGCGCCGCCCGATTCCGGGTACCGGGTCGAAGTGCGCGACTTCGAGATCACGGACTATCGATAGACGTAGCCGGCACCGTGATTGCACGCTACCTGGCCTTCTGGCTGATCCTGGCGGTCGTCGCGGTCGCCAACGGCATCTTGCGCCAGGCCGGTTACGGTCGCCACCTCTCCGAGCTGGCAGCCCACCAGCTGTCAACCGTGACCGGTATTCTCCTGACCGGAGGCGTCGTCTGGATCCTCAACCGGTTCTGGCCGATAGGCTCGGCGAAAGAAGCCTGGATTATCGGTGCAGGCTGGTTCGTTATGACCGTGATGTTCGAGTTCGGTTTCGGCCACTACGTGGCGGGCCACAGCTGGTCGCGCCTGCTCGCCGACTACAATCTGCTCGAAGGCAGGGTCTGGTCGCTGTTTCTCATCTGGATCGCGATGCTGCCCTACGTGATCTGGCGCCTCGGCAATCGATAATTGCAGGTGGTACAGTGATGGGCATGAACATTTCCAGCTTCTTGATCCGGACCCGGTGACTACCGCGGAACAACGGCGGCAGTGGATCGAGGCGCTGCACGCGTACCGGGATGACTCGGAGCGGCTGTTCGGTCTCGTGGCAAGTCTCGCCAACCTGCTGGACCGGACGCTGGTTATCGAAACCATGGAATCGGTGCTCGGCATCACCGCCGTACACGACGGCGACTGCGTCATATTCGACGATCTTGCCATTCGCTTCGGCAGTGACGACCGGGTCAAGAGCGTGTTCAGGACGATCGGCGGCCCCGGCACCGGAAACTAGCAGGAAACAGGAGGCAATCGAGTGGACCCATTCCTCGATGCGGCCATCGCGGAGGCGCGCAAGGGCATCGAAGCCGGCGGCATACCGATCGGATCGGTGCTCGTTCTTGGCGGTGAGATCGTCGGCCGCGGCCACAACCAGCGGGTACAGAAAGGCAGCGCGGTATTGCATGCCGAAATGGA
Organism: uncultured Gammaproteobacteria bacterium; assembly: GCA_965365575.1. GTDB lineage: Bacteria > Pseudomonadota > Gammaproteobacteria > Steroidobacterales > Woeseiaceae > UBA1847. The sequence goes on along the minus strand of CBDUCE010000008.1, from coordinate 21,693 downwards.
TTGCCTGGAAAATGCCGGCCGACTGACAGCGGCAGACTACGCGCGCTCGACGCTTTATTCGACGCTGTCGCCATGCGACATGTGCAGCGGCGCCATCCTGTTGTACAGGATTCCCAGGGTCGTGGTGGGTGAAAATCGCACGTTTCAAGGTCCCGAGGAGTATCTGCGGGCGCGCGGCGTGGACATCAGGATCGTCGATAATCCCGAGTGTGTACAATTAATGACCGAATTTATCGGCGACAACCCGGAACTGTGGAACGAAGACATCGGAGAATGATGCAACGACAATCGACATCGCTTTACGCCGCTTACGGATCGAACCTGCATCCGCAGCGCCTGCGGGAGCGCATCAGGTCCGCGGCGCTTCGTGGCACCAGCTTCCTGCGCGGGTACACGTTACAGTTCCACAAGCGTGGCCAGGACCAGTCCGCAAAATGCGGCTTCACCGACTGCGGCCAGGGCCTTCACGTCGCAATTTACGAAGTGGAGGCGGCGGACAGGAAGGTACTCGACACCATCGAAGGCGTCGGCAAGGGGTACGACGTTGACGAGATCAGCGTCCCGGGATTCGGCAAGTGCTTTACTTACGTCGCATCGCACACGCACATCGATGACCTGCTGCATCCCTTCGACTGGTACCGCGAGATGGTGCTGCTCGGCTGTCTCCAGCATGCATTTCCTGCGCCCTACTGCGAGCAAATCGCGGCGCTTCCCGTGATCGAGGATCCGGACCCCGCGCGACGAGCGAAGAACTGGAGCACGGTGGAAAAGCTGAGACCACGATGAGTGATACGACCATGTCCGGGCGCTGCTTTTGCGGGCAAGTTCGCTTCGAGCTGTCCGGAGACCCGATGTTTGCCTGTCACTGTCACTGCGAGAGTTGCCGGCGCGCGGCCGGCGCGCCATTCGTGACCTGGGTCAGTTTCGCGCGCGACGCTTTCGCGCTGACGTCCGGCACGATTGCCGAATATCGCTCCTCCCCGGGCGTGCGCCGCGGCCACTGTGCCGCCTGTGGAACGACGATTACCTACTCGTGGGACAAGCGGCCGGAAGAGATCGACGTTGCGCTCTCGAGCCTCGAAGATTCGGCAGGCATCGAACCTGCCGCTCACATCTGGGTCGAGGACAAGGTACCGTGGCTGGTCATCAACGACGACCTGCCGCAGTACAAGACAACGGTTTCGGCGGGCGAATTCATCTAGGCCTGGCGCAGCAGCGCGCCTGCGCGCGGACAGCGTTACGGGTTCGCGGTTCGAGAACCGCTCCTACCGCTTCATCGCCTCGAAAAACTGCACGTTGGTCTTCGTGTCCTGCAGCTTGTTCAGCAGGAACTCGATCGCAGCGAGTTCGTCCATCGGGTGGAGCACCTTCCGCAGAACCCACATTTTTTGCAGCTCGTCGGGATCGGTCAGCAGCTCTTCCTTGCGCGTGCCGGAGCGGTTGATATTGATCGAGGGGAACACGCGTTTCTCGGCAATGCGGCGATCCAGGTGGATCTCCATGTTGCCGGTGCCCTTGAACTCCTCGTAGATCACTTCGTCCATCTTGGATCCGGTATCCACGAGTGCGGTTGCAAGAATCGTCAGGCTGCCGCCTTCCTCGATGTTACGCGCGGCGCCGAAGAAACGTTTCGGGCGATGCAGCGCATTCGCGTCGACACCACCGGTGAGTACCTTGCCCGACGAGGGCACGACCGTGTTGTAGGCGCGGGCGAGACGCGTAATCGAGTCGAGCAGGATAACAACGTCGCGCTTGTGCTCGACCAGCCGCTTGGCCTTCTCGATCACCATATCGGCGACCTGCACGTGACGGCTCGCGGGCTCGTCGAAGGTCGACGACACGACTTCGCCACGGACGGTGCGCTCCATCTCGGTCACTTCCTCGGGACGCTCGTCAATCAACAGCACCATGAGATCGACGTCAGGCGCATTCGCGACAATCGCCGAGGCAATATTCTGCAGCAGCATGGTCTTGCCGGCTTTCGGCGGCGACACGATCAGGCCACGCTGGCCCTTGCCAATCGGCGCCACCATGTCGATGATGCGCGCGGTCAGGTCCTCGGTGCTGCCGTTGCCCTGCTCGAGCTTGAGGCGGTCCTTCGGAAACAGTGGCGTCAGGTTCTCGAACAGCACCTTGCTGCGTGCGTTCTCGGGCGCATCGAAATTGATCTGCCCGACCTTGAGCAGCGCGAAATAGCGCTCGCCTTCCTTGGGTGGACGGATCAGGCCGGAAACGGTATCGCCTGTACGCAGCGCGAAGCGGCGAATCTGGCTGGGACTGACGTAGATATCGTCGGGCCCGGCCAGGTACGAGCTGTCGGCGGACCTCAGGAAGCCGAAGCCGTCCTGCAGTATCTCGAGGACACCCTCGCCGTAAATATGCTCGCCCTGGTCCGCATGTGCCTTCAGGATCGAAAAGATGATGTCCTGCTTGCGCGACCGCGCCAGGCCCTCGAGGCCGAGCTTTTCTCCCAGTTCGACGAGTTCTGCGGCAGGACGTGTCTTGAGCTCGGACAGGTTCATGGTGTCCTTGCTCTGCTCGAGCTCGTCCGGCGGTATTACTTCGAGATTGCCGTCGTCGTCGGGATATTCCGACTGGGGCGGACGCCTGCGACGCCGCCTGTTCGGGCTGCCTTTACTCTTGTTGCCGGACTGTTTTGGCCGGCTCTTCGTTGAATTACCCAAGTACCCTCTCACAGATTACTGTCCAGAAATTCCGTTAATTGAGATTTCGACATAGCACCCAGTTTTTGCGCGGCTACCGCACCGTCCTTGAACAGCATCAAGGTCGGAATGCTGCGGATACCGAATTTCTGGGGCGTATTCGGATTCTCATCGATGTTCAGCTTGACGATCGCAAGCTTGTCTGCGTATTCGCTGGCCGCCTCGTTCAGGAGCGGCGCGATCATCTTGCAGGGGCCGCACCACTCGGCCCAGAAGTCGAGCAGGACCGGCTTGTCGGACTGCAAAACGTCCGTTTCAAAACTACTGTCGTTGGTGTGCACGATGTTGTCGCTCACCGGCTGGTTCCTCCGCACTTGAAGATCGAAATGTTGGTTTTGGCAAGCTCGTCATCGGCCCCCCCGGCAAACGAACTCTGTAAAATGGATGACGCTGCCCGAAACATCAGGCAAACTATCGCGCTTTAACGCCGACTAATTCCGGCTTCTCTCTGGAATTGAAGATTACGAATACGGCGGGTGCGACGATTGTCGCGTCGAATTAACCTAATTTGAACGCTTCGCGAGCCAATTTGCAAGCTTTTCACGCACATTTTCCGACCAAAAACCTATGAGCCAAAATCATCTGAGCGACCTCAGATTTGACGCACTTGATATCAACGAGCTGGTGCAGGCCGGCGTCCGCGATGCCGGCTTCGAATTCTGTACACCCATCCAGGCCAGTACCCTGCCGATCGCCCTCAAGGGCCACGACGTGGCCGGCCAGGCGCAGACGGGCACCGGCAAGACGGCGGCCTTCCTGATCGCGACCTTTCAGCGCCTGCTGGCATCAACGCCCGCCGAAGACGTGAAGAAGCAACCGCGTGCATTCATGCTCGCACCCACACGCGAACTCGCCGTGCAGATCGCCAATGACGCCGAACTGCTCGGCAGCCACACGGGCCTGAAGATCGGCCTCGCTTACGGCGGCACGGATTATGAAAAGCAGCGGCGCATCATCGAGGAAGGAATCGATATCCTCATCGGCACGCCGGGCCGCGTCATCGACTACTACAAGCAGGGCGTATTCAAGCTCGACCAGGTCGAGGTAGCCGTCCTCGATGAAGCCGACCGCATGTTCGACATGGGCTTCATCAAGGACATTCGTTACCTGCTGAGGCGACTGCCACCGCCTGACAAGCGTCTGAACATGCTGTTTTCGGCAACGCTCTCGCACAATGTCATGGATCTCGCCTACGAACACATGAACGAGCCCGAGCTGATTCGTATCGAGCCGGACAAGGTCACCGCGGACAAGGTCCGGCAGGCGATCTTCTTCCCGTCGAACAAAGAGAAGATGCCGCTGCTCGTGGGCCTGATTCGCGAAATGGGCGAGGGTCGCATCATGGTATTCGTCAACATGAAACGGGAAGCGGAGCGCGTACAGGCATACCTGCAGACAAACGGTATCGATGCGCAAGCCATTTCCGGAGACGTGCCGCAGAAGAAACGCCTGCGCATGCTCATGGATTTTCAGAGCGGCGACCTGCCCGTCCTTATCGGCACCGACGTTGCGTCGCGCGGGCTCCACATCCCCGACGTTCAGTACGTTATCAACTACGACCTGCCGCAGGACGCCGAGGACTACGTGCACCGCATCGGCCGCACGGCGCGCGCGGGAGCGGCGGGCGACGCAATCAGTTTCGGCTGTGAAACCTATGCGGTCTCGCTGCCCGATATCGAAGATTACATCGGCCACAAGATCCCGGTCGCGAACTACGACGTGTCCTTGCTGCCGGAACTGAAAAAGCCGAAATCGCGGCCGAGAAAGAAGCCCGATCAGCGCCGCGGGCGAAGCGGCAAGCGTCCGACTCACCGCAGGTAGGAGCGGCTGTCGAATCTCGATGAATCGGCAGGCGTACGCCTACGGACTCAACAGGTCCGCCACACCCATGACACCCGTATAGGCCGACGTCTCCCTGACCGGCTCCGAGGTATCGGGCTGGCTGACCTCGACGAGCATTTCCAGGCCGTAGGTATGCGCGCTCTTCAGCACGGTCTGGTTGTCGTCGACAAACAGTGTCGACTCGGTTACGAAGCTCTCTTGCTCCTGAAGGGCATGCCAGAACTCCTGCCGCTCTTTTGCGAAGCCGAACTGGTGCGAGGTGTAGATTGCATCGAAATACGCTGCGAGCCCGGTCACCTCGTCCTTTAGCGCCAGCGTATCCGGGTGGGAGTTCGTCACCAGCAGCACGCGCACGTTCCGTTGGCGCAATTCCTCCAGAAAATTCTTCGCGCCCGGCAGGTAGCCTATCCTGTGATTGACGCCGCGGTGCAGCTCGAGCACGTCGAGCCCCAGGCGCTCGCTCCAGTGATCCAGGCAGTACCACTGGATGTCGCCCTGGATTGCATGGTACTTCGCGAACAGGCGGCTCCGCGCATCGTCGATACTGATGCCCGTCACCTTCGCATAGTGCTCGGGCACCAGCTCCTTCCAGACGTAATTGTCATAAGCCAGATCGAGCACCGTGCCGTCCATATCGAGCATCAGCGTCTCGCACCGTGTAAACATGGTCTTGGGGTCGTTGTTCACCGTATACTGCGCGCCCGTCAGCCAATAAGGATGCTGGAATGAATTACGCAGAATTCATCGAACCGATCGTCGACCTGGCCCGGAAGGCCGGCGACGCGATCCTCGAAGTCTACGCGAGCGACTTCGACGTTCAAAGCAAGGACGACGAATCACCGCTGACGCAGGCGGATCTCGCCGCTCACCGCCGCATCGTTGCGGGACTGGCCGAGCTGACCCCGGAATTGCCCGTAATTTCCGAGGAAGCGGGGTTGCCTCCGTTCGAAAAGCGCGGCGCTTGGCCGACCTACTGGCTCATCGATCCGCTCGACGGCACCAAGGAGTTCGTCAACCGTAACGGCGAGTTCACCGTGAACATCGCCCTCATCAGCGACGGCCGCCCGGTGTTCGGCGTTGTGCATGTGCCCGTGCTGGGCAAGACCTACGTCGGCTGCGAGGGCCGCGGAGCGGAGCTGCGTGTCGACGGCGAAGCGTCCAGGCCGATCCGCGTGGCGGAGCGCAGTGCGCAGCCGGTGCGGGTTGTCGGCAGCCGCTCCCACCGGGGGGCAAGCCTCGATGCCTTCATCGAGAAGCTCGGGAATTGCGATCTGGTGCCCATGGGCAGCTCGCTGAAATTCTGTGTCGTTGCCGAAGGTGATGCGGATGTCTATCCGCGCCTCGGGCCAACCTCGGAATGGGATACGGCAGCTGCGCAGGCCGTGGTCGAACAAGCGGGTGGCTCGGTTGTGACGCTGGATGGTAAGCCAATGAAATATAACCAGAAAGAAGACATTCTGAATCCGTACTTCATGGTTATCGGAGCCACCGATCACGACTGGCTGGCACTGCTCCCCGACCGCGAGTAGCATGCAGGTAATGGTTTACTAGTATAGTAAAAGCAACCGCGGAAACCGCTTTGTACGACCTGAATGTCCGATAAAGTCGATACCGAATCCTTCAAGCAGCTCGAGCGCCTGCGAGAGCTGCGAGTCAGCCACAGGGACCTGGATTACCTGATCGATCGCCTGCAGCACGACCCGATGGTCGACCAGCTGCGCATCCGCCGCCTGAAGAAACGCAAGCTGTTGCTGAAGGACATGATTACGGCGCTCGAGAGCGAGCTGATTCCCGACCTGGACGCCTGACGCCAATCGCGCTGCAGGAGCGACGCTCGAACCGCGATCCCGTCAGATTTTCTGGCCGATGTGTTTTGCGCCGCGCTGCTCGGCGAGCGCCACCTGCTTGCGCCGCTCTTCCAGCCGCGCCGTGCGTTCCGCGTCAATCTCGTTCACGCAGTGCGGGCATGACACGCCTTCCCGGTAATCAGCTGACTCCAGGTCTTCGGCTGAAAGCGGCCGCCTGCAGGCATGGCACTGCACGTAGCCGCCCTCGGCGAGATCCTTGTCCACCGCAACACGCGTGTCGAAGACGAAACACTCGCCCTGCCAGCGATTTTCGGTGTCGGGCATGTCCTCGAGGTACTTCAGTATTCCGCCCTGGAGGTGATAGACCTCTTCGAAGCCCAGCTCGAGCATCAGCGCAGTCGCCTTCTCGCAGCGGATCCCGCCCGTGCAAAACATGGCCAGGGGCCGGTCTTTCGATACCTCCGCGAGCCGCCCGGCAAACTCCGGAAACTGCCGGAAACTGTCGGTGCCCGGATCTATCGCGCGCGGAAACGACCCCACTTCCACTTCATAGTGGTTGCGCGTGTCGATGACCAGCACGTCGGGATTTTCGATGAGCGCGTTCCACTCGCCCGGCGGCACGTAACTGCCGGTCTTTCTGTGCGGCAGGATGTCGGGGCGCCCGAGCGTCACGATCTCTTTCTTCACACGAACGCGCATGCGCCGGAAAGGCGCGTCGCCGGCGTCGGTCCAGCGCGCCTCGATCGGTGTCTCCAGCGCAAGCCGGCGCTCGATCCAGCCGAACACGTCGCGGATCGCCTGGTCCGGCCCGCTCAGCGTACCGTTGAAGCCCTCTCCGGCCACCAGGATGGTCCCGAGCACGTTGCGCTCGTCGCAGAGCGACTGCAGCTCGTCCCGGAATACCTTCGGATCGGTGAGATCGAGGAAGCGGTAAAACGATGCGACCTTCATACGTCGGCCTCGGTACTGTCGAACGTCAGGGACAGGATGCTGTGACGGATCTCCTCGCCGAGAACCAGCCGTGCATCCGCGCCGATACTGGTGAGGTTGTCGTCGAATTCAAGCATACCGTCGGCATTGCGGCGCAGCACGTCCAGATCCTGCAGCTTCTTGATGAAGTCATGGAACAGGGTCTTGCTGAAGAAATCCGGCGAATGCAGCCCGTAAATCATGGACAGTCGCTCGGCGCTCTGCTGGCACAGAGATTCTAGATCTCCTCGCGTGAGCTTGCCCGAACCGTGATGCACGAGGATCGCGATAACAAGATAGAAACGCTGCAGCATCGGCACCATCGACTGACCCAGCATCAGCAGCTGGTAAGCCTTCGCCGACCCGGCACGGGGGCGGATCAGCATTTTCTTGTTTCGGCCGCGCGTGAGAATTCCCAGCTGCAGCAGCGCCTCTATCGCCTGGGTCGTCACGTCGTCGATATCGCCGTAGTCCCACTTCAGACAGAGTTCCTTGCGCATGAACGGATAGATGAGGCGAATGAGCCTCTGCAGCTCGGCGTGCTCGAGTTCACGGCCCTGGATGAAGCAGCACGCAACGGAGGCCGGCACCGCGAGCAGGTGCAGGATGTTGTTGCGAAAATAGGTCATGAGCACCGCCGTGTGCTCGGTCATGTGAATAATGTCGCCCATCGGGTGCGACGTACGGCTAATGACGTTCAGATCTTCTCCATGCCGCAGGATTCTGTCCGGTGACCAGTCCGGCAGCGTGACCGATTCCGAGTAGCTGAACTTTTTCATTAACGAAAGGTAAAGCTCGAGCTGCCGCTTGAGTTCCTGCGCCCCGATCTTCTGTTTCGGCGTCGCCAGCAGGACATACGCCAGCAGGCTTATCGGCGTAACGGCGGCTGCGGAATTGATGTTGCTCATTATGTCGATGCCGAGCTCGTCGACCACGCCGCCCAGCCATGGCGGCCGATCGCCGTCCTCGGGCACCGCCTCGCGCCAGTCCGGCTTGAGGTCGTCGAGCACCGAGTCGAGTTCGATGGGCTCGGCGATGTTCACGTAGACCTTGCCGAAATTCTCGCGCAGCGACTTGATGGAGCGGATCAGGCCGAAAAGCGACTCTTTCTTTTTTGCGGAGCCGCTCAGCTCGCTGATGAAGGAATCGCCCTCGATCAGCTTCTCGTAGCCGAAGTAGACGGGCACGAAGACGATCGGGCGCTTCGGGTTCTTGATGTAGGAATGCACGGTCATGACGAGCATGCCGCCCTTCGGCGCCAGCAGCCATCCGGTGCGGCTGCGGGTGCCCTCGACGAAGTACTCGACGGAATAGCCACGCTGCAGGATCTGGTCGAGATAGGCGTCGAACACGGCCGCGTACAGCCGGTTGCCCTTGAAGCTGCGCCGCAGGAAGAAGGCGCCACCACGCCGCAATATCGGGCCGACGATCGGCAGATTGAGGTTGATGCCGGCCGCAATATGCGGTGTCTGCAGGCCCTGTTCGTAAAGGACGTAACCGAGCAGCAGGTAGTCGAAATGGCTGCGATGGCAAGGTACGTAGATGACTTCCTTGTCCCGTGCCACGTCGTGAAGGCGCTGTGTATGGGCAACGTCGACGCCATCGTAGATCCTGGTCCACAGCCACCGCAGGAGGCGCTCGAACACCCGGATCGTCGGGTAGGAAATATCCGCGGCGATCTCGAGCGCGTATCCGCGTGCGTCGCGGCGCGCTTTTTCCTGCGCGGACGGATCGTCGCCCGCCTCGGTCGCAATTGCCTTGCGAACGCCCGGCGTCCGCAACACCTGGTTGACGAGCGTGCGGCGATTCGAGAGGTCGGGCCCGACGGTCGCCGTGCGTCGTTGCCGGAAGTGAACGCGCAGGATTCGCGACACCTTGCGAAAGGCCACCTTGGAATCGAGATCGCTGGCAACGATGGAGCTCAGCGGCAGCGGCTCGCTGAACCGCAGCAGCGTATTGCGGCCGAGCAGCAGCGTCGAGAAGAACTTGCGAGTCCTCCCGGCCACGTCCCAGTTCTCGGCAAACAGCAGCTTGAACACCGACCGCTCTTTCTGCGGCGAGCGGCCCCAGTAGATCGCGACGGGTATCAACAGGAGTTCCTGCTGCTTGGCGTCGGCCGCTTCGACGAGCCGCCGCAGGCGCTCCGACCCCGTCGTCGCAGGGCGCCGGAAAAAGAAACCCTGCATGGGCCGCATGACCACGACGCGGCGCGCTTCACGCCTGTCGCAACATGTGAACGACTCGCTCGGCGACGGCATGCCATGAAGTTTGCAGGCGCGCTCCAGGGCCAGCATGTCGGCAAGCCCGCCGGTCTCCAGAACGTAGCAGATCGCTGCATCCGGGTTGCCGACCAGCTCTGCCGGCGCATCCGGCTGGATCACGGGACGCGCCCAGATCGCGAATACCTTGCCGGCCAGCCAGTACAGCGGCCGCAACAGAATTCCCCCGATGTTCATGGCGAGTCAGTCTACCGAAAAGACCGGGCCTGCAAACCCTTGATTTTGTATTAAAATGCTCTAGTCGTCGGCCTCATCGACAGCTTCGTCGATGCGGTCTTTCGATTCCAGCACGATATCCTCTACCGCCTCGGCCTTTTCCAGCGGAGCTCTTGCCGAATCCCGCAAAATGCTTTCCTCGTTTTCCTCCGTCGAGTCTGCAGAACAACCAAGGACCGCGACGCTCGCGAGCAACAACAGGTACTTCATCCGGAATCTCCCCTCATTGACCTGTGACCCTTCTGATGAATCGCTTCAGGTAGGCACAGATTTCTATGACGTTGTCCGTCAACCGGTGATCGCCGTCAATCAGGTGCAACTCCGCGCTGCACTCGCGCGCAAAGCGAATGCTGTTGTCCGCCGGAACGACGTCGTCGTGCCAGCCGTGGACGATACAGGTCGGAACCCCGGGCGGCGGTGGCGTGAGCTCTTCGTAGCCTTCCATGTAATAGGCCGGCGCGAGCACGAACAAGCCGGCCGCATTCACTTGTTCCACCGCGGCGGTCGCAACGTGCCCGCCCATGCTGGAGCCGGCGAGTATCAGCGTATCGTCAATGCCCGCGCATGCCCCAACCAGCTTCTCCACCCGTTCGGTCGGGTCAGCGATGCCCTGGTAGTCGATGCTGTCGGCGCTGCAGCCGAGCTCTTTCACCATCCCGGCCATGGCCTTGATCTTGGTGCCCCAGGGCCCGCTCTCCTGGCCGTGCGAAAAAATTACTGTCGTCACTTGTCTGCCTCCCCGTTCAACGCTCATCCCAGGCCGAACTCGGCTTCCACAGCAGCTCGTCGAGCTGCGGCTCCCAGCGATACCTTCGCATATCGACGCGACCTGCCCTAACCGCGACATTTTCTTTCTCGAGCAGCTTGCGCTGCTCCTCGAAGCGCGCACTGCCCTCCTCGAACGCGATCCTGCCCGAGGCGGTGATCACCCGCTGCCAGGGCACTTCCTGCCCCCGCGGCAGGTGCTTCAGCGCCCAGCCGACCTGCCGCGCGCCCCGCGGTATGCCCGCGATCTCCGCGATCTGTCCGTAGCTTGCCACGCAGCCACGCGGGATGTCGCGAATGGTCTCGTAAATACGCTGCAGCCGTGCCTGCCGGTCCACGCTATTTCTCTCACCCCAGCTTGAGCCGCGCGCGAATCTCGCGTCGCGCATCGCGTAGCACCGTCTCGCGATCGAGATCGTCGAGTATTCGCTGCACCACGCGCTTCGGTCCGCCCTCGCCCCACGACTTGCCCTTTGCCAGGTACTCCGCGGCGATGCGTCCAACCACGTAGGTACTGTAATACGCGACCGCGCCCTGCGCGCCCGCCGTCAGCACGGTGGAAAGACCCACTGTACCGACCTTGAGCGCGCTGGAGACGAAATGCAGCGCCCAGACCGTGCCCATCAGTGCGGCGGACTCTGCGACGATCACTCCGACCAGCGAGCCGGCCTCCCGCTTGCTGAGCGGCAGGCCATAGACGCGCGACAGGTGCACGACCATGCCGACGTCGATGAACGCGGCGGCGAACAGGTCCGCCACGGGAACGGGGTTGAACGCGACCGCAATACCCTTGCCGACGCAGTAGGTACGCACGAGCTTGTCGCCTATCTCCCGGCGCGCGGCGAGGATACGACGCCCCACCTGGTCGCTCAGGTCCGCGGCGAAGAGGCTCGCATTCAGCGCGGCCAGGGTCTTGCCCTCGGCGTCGAGGATGTCCCAAAGCGCGACCCGCAACTCTTCGACGTCCGGCGCACGCGTGCGCTGCGTCGTGACCTCGTTGCCATCCGCAGCGACCTCGATGACGGTTTGCGGCTGCGGCTGCGCGGCGGCCGCGATGATGTGCGACGCGTCGATCAGCCCGTCGGTGCGCTTGCGCAGCGACGCCATCAGCTGCGCCTGCTCGTCCGCCGTAAACAGGTCGCGCTTGTTCAGCACGACGATGACCGGGCGGCCGCGCGTCAGCAGGGTCCGGAGCGAGTCGAGCTCGGTCTCGGTGATGTCGCCGTCGACGACGAACAGTACGAGGTCCGCGCGGCCGGCCACTTCCTTCGCGAGCTGCTCCCGCTCCTCGCCGCCGGCCTCGTCGAGTCCGGGTGTATCGATGAGATAGACGCCGCCCGCCTGTTCTTCGCGCCACGCCTGCATCGAGGATCGCTGCGTCTCGCCGTGCAGCGGGCTCACGGTGAAGCGGTCCTCACCGATGAGGGCATTCAACAGCGATGACTTGCCGGTACTCACGCGGCCGAATGCCGCGAGGTGAATATGGCCGTGCTCGAGCTTATCGAGCATGGCCTGTACGGCCTCGTAGTCCTGCGCAAGCGACTCGCGCACGCCCGGCGGCAGCCGACTGTCATCGATCAGCTCGCGCAGACTTTCTCGGGCGAGGTTGAGGTGGTCTTCACCACCTTCCCCGTCAGCCGGCGTCCGTCTTTTCTTCCAGGGCCAGCCTGGCAACGCGTCGAACGCCCGCTTCAATATGTTCACTGATTCCTTCCTCGAATTCCTTCGCCGCCTCATCGGGCACGAGCTGACCGTGCCGCTCGAGCGTCAGCACCAGGCTGCGCCCCAGCGCGTCGAAGATCAGTCCATACGCAACGGCATGCACGAGTCCGCCGGCAACCGTACCGACGCCCGGAAACGCCTTCAGACCGTTGCCCGCAACGGCAAGCGTGAGCGGCAGGGTCCTGCCAACCCGGCTCTGGCTCAGGTCGAGAAACTCCTCGACGTCCAGATCCCTCGGCGCCGCGCCATACAGCCTGCAGAGCTCTTTCGTCATCGTGGTGCCGATATAACCCTGGATGATGATATCGGTTCCGGGACTCACGGCCGCAAGAGCGCCGACGACGGCCTTGCGCGTGGAGTTGCGGATGATCTGTTCGGACCGTTGCGAACGGTACCTCGCTTCCGCTTCGGCCAGCTTCTCGGCCGCGAGCCGGAACACGGCGCGGTCGCGGCGAACGTCGAGCGGCTGGCTCTCGTCCTCCAGCACCCGATTGATGGCAACGACAAGCACCCCGATGTCTGCCGGCCGCTTGCGCCGCACGACGCTTTCCGAACCATCTCCGGCGCGCTGCACAACATCCATCTCCCCTCCGGCCGACACTGCCACGACCTTGTCCCGGGCCAGCGAGCCGCCCATGTCGTCGACACGCCGCAACAGCTTTTGCATGATCGCCGCCTGTTCGTCGACGGCGAACCGATCCGCCTTGTTCATGACGAGTACGAGCGGCTTGTCGAGCGCGAGCAGGTGCCCGACGGCCTGGCTTTCGGCCCGCGTCAGGTCTCCATCACAAACGAACAACACGACATGGGCGCGCTGGGCTTCCTCGAACGCGACCTCGTCGAGCCCCTCTTCGTGTCCCCCGGTACCCGGTACGTCGGTCAGCAGGATCTCGTCGCCCGCGCTGCTTCGCCACCGATAATGCCGCACATCGCCGGTCGAACCTCCGACGACGTCGATGGCAACATCGGCTTCCGGCACGAGCGCCTTTATGAGCGAACTCTTCCCCGTGCTGATTTCGCCAAAGAAGCACAGGTGAATGACGCCGGATTGCTGGCGGGCAGCCAGTTCCTGGAGTTCTCGCTGCGCGTCGCTGACGTCGACACCGACCTCCTCGGCGTCGCGCAAGCGTGCTTCGATCTCATCGCGGCTCAGCGGCGTCCTGGCGGCCGCCCTGGTTTGCGCCGGCTTCCTGCGGCGAATGAGCAGCAGCCAGATCAGGTAGATCGCGAGGACGACGAGCCCGATCATCGCGCCCACGTAACCCCAGCGCAGTATCCACGGCCCCTCGAGAAGTCGGTCCCATACGTTCAGCGCGGTCTGGGTGAAAAACAACAGCGCGCCGATCGCGATGAAGAACGCTACGATGATCAACAGACCCAGAACGGTGCGGATGAACTTGTCCAGCTTCATGGAACGTCACACTGCCGCAAAAAGCGGACAATAGGAACCCTGGATGAGCCCGGCAGCGGCCGCTCTCAGGTGCGCTCGCCGTTCACCGGCGCAAATGCGGTGCTCGCGACCCTGAAGCCTTGCGTGGACTGGTGCAGCGTCAGGGACATGGGTTTTTCACAGCCGTGGGGCTGGAACGAAATCAATATGGCAATGCCTTGACCGGCCCCGGCGGGCGTCCCGCGCATCCCCGCGTCGCACTGCACGTCGATACGGTCGGTCATGAACGCGCCCATATCGACGAGGGCGCTGAGAAACGCAAAAACCTGGCTCTTTATACGTTGTGCCAGGACTTCATCGACGGGTTCGAAAACCGCCCATCGCGTCGCCTGCTCGATTACGTTGACGATCCGCAGGCACAACCGGCGCACCGGCAGGCTTACCAGTGGGCGCTGCATCTCGCTACCGCGCGACATGGTCGTCGAGCCTGTCACCCGCGCCTTGCCCGCGGGGCCGGGCACGATAACGTTGATGCCTTCGCGCACCAGCCCCTGTGCTTCTTCTTCGTCGACGAGCACCGCCGGCGCGAACTCGCGGCTCAGACCGAGGCCGCGTTGATCGAGCGGCTGCCAGGGTCCATACAGCCGGTCGAGCTTGCAGAGCAGACCGGCAATGGCCGCGCCCGCCGCTCGCGGACCCGTGTCACCGTGCCTGCGGACGGCGAGACGAGGAAAATAGCCCACCAGGTTCGGACTCGCATAACCCTGCTCGCGAACTTCCCGCATCATGGCTTCGCACGTCTCGACACCGCGGGGCGGGTCGACGATCAGCAGAGCACCGCGGCTGCGACAATAGCGCTCTCCTGCCAGCACGGCCGCAGGTCCCGTGTCGATGCCCTTGCCCGGCGCCGGCAGGTAAAGGATGTCGAACTGGTCTACCTGGTCGAGCGCGAATATTCCGCGGCTATCCGGACGCGAGCCCACGAGATCGTAATCCGACAATTCGTGACCGTCGGTGCCGTCCTGCGCATGATCGACGTAGGACGAGCTCGAGTTCGCATCAGCTGACGTCGTTGCCTCGGGCCTGTGCGAGGGAAAGGGCTTTTCGACGCGAACCAGTGACGACACAAGAAGTGCGTCCGCGACGAATGAATCGGCTTCCTCGCGGTAGCTGAGCTTGCGATACATTTCCTGGTCGATGACCAGCCGCGTATCCGGGTCGACGCGCTGTAACGTCAGGTTGAAGAGTTCGTCGTTGCCCGGGTCGATACCGTCGTAGTCGACGGCCGCCCGTATGCATTCCGTGGAGCCCGGTTCCACGGCGCGCAGCACCAGCGCAGACCCGCTGGCCGGCAGGCAGACCATCGCACCGCGGGCGTTGTTTGCGACACGAACGACATAGAGGTTCCTGCCGCCGTGGTCGAAAAACTGCTTCACGGCAGGGCCCAGGCTCGAGCGTGACCATACGTCACCGAAGCGGCGGCGAAAATCTCCGAAGGTGTGAACGAGAACGGGCGTATTCAGAGGGCCGCGAAGCGCACGTCCGACAAGGGCCGCCGTGGTTTCGGGCGCCGCGTCGATGGGCTGATCCATCGCCGCAATCTCTGTGACCGTGATGCCACGATCGGCCGCATCTGACAACTTGCTCTCCGTGGGCCAGATTACCGTGCCCGCATTCTAATCAGTGATGTTTGCTTATGCCATCGCTCATTGCCACTATGAACAGGCCATCATGACTGATTACCTCGTCAACGCCTATCCGGCACTCTCGGGCAAGCTCCGCAAGGTAACGCTCGCGAACCTGCCGACGCCGGTAGGCACGGGCAAGGTTCCCACGGCCGCTGGCCGGCGCGACATCAGCATCAAGTACGACAACCTGACGAGTTCGTATTACGGCGGCAACAAGCTCCGCAAGCTCGAGTATCTGCTGCAACGTGCGATCGACAAGCGCGCAAAGCGCGTCGCAACGTTCGGCTCCGTGGCGTCGAATCATGCACTCGCCACGGCGCTGTATGCCCAGCGCCTCGATCTCGGTTGCACCTGCCTGTTGTCCCACCAGGTCAAATCACCCGCTGTCATCGCGGTCTTGAGGCTGCTCCTGCAGTGCAATGCCGAGATTGTCCGGTACGGCGGGGACTACCGTTCCCGGATCGAGACGATGCGGCAACATGTGCGGGGGCGCCGCAGCTGGGTGATTCCGCTGGGTGGGTCGTCCTGGCTGGGCACTGTCGGCTACGTCGCCGCAGGACTGGAGTTCGCCGACCAGGTCAGTACGGGCGAGATCCATGCACCGGCGCGAATCTACGTCGCGACGGGAACGATGGGATCGGCCGCAGGCCTCGCGCTCGGACTGGCGCTGGCCGGCGTGCAGAGCGAGGTACAGGCCGTCCGCGTGTCTCCTGAAGAAATCATGAACCGCCAGCGGCTCGATCAACTGATGGCGAAGACCGCCGTCATGCTCAACCGGCTGGACACGAGCATTCCCGCCGACATCCACCGGCGCGCAAGAATCAAAGTACGTCACGAGTTTTACGGCGGCGGTTATGCGAGGATCTCCTCGGCGACGGACGCGGCCATCGAGGGGGCTCGCGATGCACTCGACCTCGACCTGGAACCGACCTACACGGGGAAAGCGATGGCGGCGCTGCTTCACGACGCGGGAACAGCGGAGCATCGCGATGCATCGTTGATGTTCTGGAATACCTACAATTCGAATCCGTTGCCGGCGCCACATTCCTCAGCCGTCGACTTCGGGCAATTACCAGCCGAGTATCTGCGCTACTTCGACTGATCGTCGTCCGTCTGTTTCGCCTCTTGCTCGCGCCGTTTTTGTTCTTCCTCGGCTTCGCGTGCTTCGCGTTGTTTGCGGGCGATCTCCTCGAGCATCACGTTAAGCCAGTCGTTCACAAATCCTTTTCCTCTGGCTCCGGCTGCTCGGCCATCACTTCGTCGATAAGCTCGCGCACCTCCGTAAGCGTCGGTGCATCAGGGTCGGGCTCGACCGTATTGCGAACGACGCTGGCGCGCGCGAAGATCTCGTGCGCGTCGTGGTAACTGACGAGAGAGGGCACACCGTTTGCGACGCTCGCGAGCGATCGAATGTGATCCGTGTCGCGGCCGGTGAGGCCGGCTTCGTCTGCGGCGTTTTCCAGCAACGCGTCCAGACGCTCTCCGGCGGGAACCGCATCGTCCTCCAGGGGCGCATGCGCTTCGAAATAGAGCTCCTCGTTGCGCCATCCGAGCAGGTATGGCTCGTTGATGATGCGCACGGTCTCGCCCTTTTGCACCAGCGAATACAACAGTTCGATATTCTCGGGATACAGCCGTACGCAACCATGGCTGACGCGCATGCCGACACCGTAAGGCTGGTTGGTGCCGTGAATCAGGTAACCCGGCATCGCCAGTTTGAGCACGTGCGAACCGAGCGGATTGTCCGGCCCCGGCGGCACCACCGAAGGCAGCGGATTGCCCATTGCCGCATGTTCCTCGCGAACCGATGCCGGCGGGAACCAGTGCGGATCGGCCGCTTTCGACACGACCTCTGTCGCCCCGATGGGCGTCTCCCAGCCAACGCGCCCTATTCCGATGGGATACGTCAGCAATGTCTGCGCCTCACCCTCGGCAACTTCCGGGAAATAGAACAGCCGCTTCGCGGCGATATTGAGCACGATGCCTTCGCGAGTGACGTCCGGGATGATGTATTGCGTGGGCAACAGTACCGGAGTCCGGTCCCCCGGCAGCCAGGGATCGACGTCGGGATTGGCGGCAACCAGCTCGTCGTAGCCCAGCCCGTACTCGCGAGCCAGGTCGGACAGCGTGTTTTCGGCGTCGGTGTAGACGATCTGCGGGGCGCCGACGACGGATTGCGTCGTCGATTCGAGCACAAAGTAATTTCGCGAGATCGGCTCCCCCACGGGGCGCGCTTCCAGCGGCAGCGGCTCGGGCCGTGCCTCCCCGGGCGGGCCCGAGTAGAGGTCTTCGAAAAAGGTACATCCCGCGAGCGCTACCGGCGCCAGCAAAACCATGCATAGACGTGCAACTGGAAAATGTGTGCTCAAGGCCCTGACCCGTATCCCGAAGGCGCTATCTTCGCAAAAAACCGCGGGCGACACGAACTCAAAGTCGCGAGATCCTGGCGGTCAGTGGCCACCGTACCTTTCGCGGCGCCGTACCCCAGGCGCGGCGCAGCTCGTCGTCGATCAGTCCGACCGGGTCCTCGCCGCGCTCGCGCCGGTAACGCTGGCAGGCTGACCACGTGCGCAGGTAGCCGAGCATGTCATCGACGGTCCATTGCGACTTCATCTCGAACGCGGGCGGGACCAGCTCGATCCCGGGAAATTCGATACCGGCGTAGCGCTCCTCGATCAGGCGCCGCTCCTTCGGCCAGAACGGCCCGACGATACCGGTATACAGGTGCTCGACAGCCGAATCACACGCGGGCGAGACACTGCACAATTCATAGCACCATGCCGCCACGATGCCGCCCGCCACCAGCACGCGGGACGCTTCGGCAAAGAAACGCGGCGTATCGAACCAGTGCAGCGCCTGGCCAACGGTAACGAGATCCACGGAATCATCTTCCAGTCCGGATGCCTCCGCCTTGGCGACGCGGTAGCTGACCGCGGGGTGCGCGATGGCCGCGTCGATCTGTGCCTGGCTGGCATCCGTGGCAACGACGCGCTCGAAGTGCCCGGCGAGGGCGATGGCCGCCTGCCCGTTGCCGGTCGCACAGTCCCACGCGAGGCGCCGGCCGGCAAGGCCCGCAAGATACGCAAACAGCTCAGCGGGATAGTGTGGCCGGTGGCGCGCGTAGCCCGCCGATTGCGTGGAAAAATGATCTTTGAACGAAGGCCCGGGCGGCACTACATGCTGCAAGACGGTGTCTTTCCAGCCTGCTTGGCCTCGTTGTAGAGCTTCAGCGTCGTGCCGAACTGGTCAACCAGCTGGTCGATGCGCTTCTCGCTGGAGGGATGCGTCGACAGAAATTCCGCGGGCGCCTCTTCCGCTTCCTGGCCCATGTTTTGCCAGAGCGGCACGCTCTCGCGCGGATCGAAGCCAGCCTTCGCCATGTATTCCAGGCCGATGACGTCCGCCTCACTTTCCTGCGAACGCGAGAACGGCAGCATGATGCCCAGCGCTGCGCCGGCCTGCAGCGCTTCATACGCGGAATAGGTCGCGCCCTGGTGACCGCCGCCAAGCAGCACCGCGGCAACCTGCACGCCGACGTTGGAGAATGACCCGCGTGACGCACGTTCGTTGGCGTGGCGCGCAGTTACGTGGGCGATCTCATGACCGATGACGGCCGCGAGCTGGTCCTGGTTTTGTGCCGCCTTGAGAATTCCGGTCATGACGCCGATCTTGCCGCCCGGCATGGCGAACGCATTCACCGAGTCCGACTGGAAGATCGCCATCTCCCACTCGAGGTCGCGGTAGTCCGGCGGCAGCTCCATCACCACCGCCTGCGCGACGCAATGAATATAGTCGATCTTCGTGCGGTCCGTTTCGAGCGGCATGTTCGCCTTCATCTCCGCGAACTGACGGGCGGCCTCGACCGCCAGCTCCTGGTCATTCTTGAGAACCATCTGCGAGCGCCCCGTTGGAGAGGTCGAACACGCAACGCCGGCAAAGGCGACCAATGCCAAGGAAATCAATAACTTGAGGTTTAGCTGGGCCATGGTTACTCCTGTGTAACGATTTTGACCACCAGGGCTTGACTCAGTTCCAGGGACTGCGCGGCAGCCGCGACTCGAAGCGCCGCCGCCAGCTGGCTGCATCGACCCTCTCCAGCGCACCGTCGATATTCGACATGATGCGCTTTTGCAGCGGCTGCCTTATCTTGTAGCTGACATGATACAGGTCGCGCTCGCTGGCCCGCTGCAGCAGCAGTTCGTCGCTGGTCAGTATTTCGTCGGCCAGCCCGAGTTCCAGCGCGCGCGTGCCGTACCAGTGCTCGCCCGTGGCGACGGTGTCGAGATCAAGGTCCGCCCGGTAGCGGCCTACGGCCGCCTTGAACAGGGTATGAACGTCTTCGAGTTCTTCCTTGAGCTTCGCGCGGTCCGCGTCGGTGTTCTTGCCGAACATCGTAACGGTGCGCTTGTACTTGCCGGCCGATATCTGCTCGAAATCGACGCCGTGACTGTCGAGCAGGCGATTGAAGTTGGGTATCTGTGCCAGAACGCCGATGGACCCGAGGATCGCGAACGGTGCGGCATAGATTTTCGACGCGACGCAGGCCATCAGGTAACCGCCGCTCGCTGCAACCTTGTCGACGCAGACGACGAGCGGAACATCCCGGTCGCGGATCCGCGCAAGCTGCGACGCGGCGAGTCCGTGCTCGTGGACGATACCGCCGGGATTTTCGAGCCGTACGATGACCTCGTCGTCGGACGTCGCCACGTCGAGTACGGCACTCACTTCCTTGCGCAACGAGGATACGGCGCTCGCCTTGAGGTCGCCCTTGAAGTCGATGACGAAACTGCGCGGCCGGCTCGCCTTCTTGTCCTCGGCCTTCTGCCGCTTCTTGTCCTGCTTCGCCTGCTTCTTGCGTTCGTCTTTCTTCATAACGGCCGAGCGCAATGCGCCGGCCGTCTCGCGATACTTCTTGTTGAGATTCTTGACTTCGAGGTGGTCCTGGGTCGCTTTCCGGCCTGCCGCCGCGCCTGCTGCCATGACGATGACGATCGCGATAACGAACGTCATGACTTTCAAGAGAAACAACCCGTACTCGCTGAGAAACTCCATTATCGTCCCGTCCGTGGAATGCCGTTGCCGGTATCAGCCTACGGCCAGGCCGACATTGTTCCCTTGCAGGACCTGCTCGGCGCGGTAGCTCGAGCGCACCATCGGCCCTGCGACGACTTCGACGAAGCCGCGTTCGAGGCCTTCCTCACGATACGCCTCGAACTCGTCGGGCGTCACGTAGCGCTCGACCGCGAGATGATACGGCGTCGGCCGGAGATACTGCCCGAGCGTCAGAATGTCGACGCCGGCCTCGCGCAGATCGTCCATGGTCTTCACGATCTCGCTATCGCGTTCACCCAGTCCCAGCATCAGGCTGGTCTTCGTCAGCACCCCGGGGCGATGGCGCTTGGCGTGCCGGAGCACGTCGAGCGTTTGCTCGTACCCGGCCCGAGGGTCACGCACCGGGTGCGTGAGGCGCCGCACCGTCTCGACATTCTGCGCGAACACATCGAGACCCGAATCGACGACCAATTCCACATGCTCATGCACGCCATTGAAATCCGGCGTCAGGGCTTCCACGGCCGTGGCGGGATTGCGCTTCTTGATCTCCCGAACGCAGGCCGCGTAATGCGACGCACCGCCGTCCGGAAGATCATCGCGGTCCACCGAAGTGATAACGACGTACTGGAGGCCCATGAGCTGTACGGCACGACCCGTGTTCGCAGGCTCCTCGGCATCCAGCCAGCCTTTCGGATTGCCCGTGTCCACGGCGCAGAAACGGCACGCCCGGGTGCAGACCGAGCCCAGCACCATGATCGTCGCCGTCCCGGCATTCCAGCACTCGCCGATATTGGGACACATGGACTCTTCGCAGACCGTGCTCAGCCGGTGCTCGTGCACGATATCGCGCGTGTTCGAGTACCCCTTCCCCGACGGCATCTTCGCTCGCAGCCACTTCGGCTTCTGGCCATGCACGAGCGGCTCGGCGTCGCGGCGCTGCTTTACGCCGTTCTTGATCGCCGAGAAACCTGCGTCGGTCTGGTACTTGCGGCCACTCTCGATAACGGGAATGCCGCGAAATTTGGTGTCGCTGTTACTCATAGATTCGCTTGCCGGCGGAAAGCCGGACGCGCATTTTCTCACAAATCGACGGTGCTGTGGGAACCTCCGCCAACGCGGGAGCGCGCCTCGGCGCGCCGTCCCGGGATTGAATCGCGGTTCGAGCGCCGCTCCTGCATCGGGCAAAAAAATCCCGGCCTAAGCCGGGAGAGTCAGGGGGAATCCGTAGATTCTGCGAGC